>JALNZQ010000170.1 GCA_023229165.1 Methanothrix sp. | reverse complement strand
GGTGGCCTGCGTGGGCATCATGAAGGATTTTTCCAAAGCCATCACCATGGATCTGAAGAAAGCCGGCGACAAACTCTTCTTGATCGGTCCCAGGTTTGACGAGCTGGGAGGCTCCGAGTACTACCGGACCATTCTGGGAGTCACGGGTGCTAACGTGCCCATCGTTCGCTTCGATCTGGAGAGGAATATGATCTATGCCGTCATCGACGCCATTGAGGAGGGCCTGCTGGCTGCAGCCCACGATATCTCCAACGGCGGCCTGGCGGCAAGCGTAGCCGAGATGGCACTCACCCGGCCAGCCCGGTTCGGGGTGGAGCTGAACTTGGACATGGTCCAGTGCGGCGACATCGGCATGAGAACGGATAAGTTGCTGTTCTCCGAGTCCTCCGGCTTTGTCCTGGAGGCAAAAGCCGGCAGCGAGGCCCGGCTGGTGGAGCTCCTGAGGGGCTATAATCTGGAGCCGATGCAGATCGGCATAGTTACAAGCAAGAGACGGATTGTGATGTCAAGAGCAGGCGATTCTGTGGTCGTGGCCGATCTGGATCTGGACCAGGCGAGGAATGCTTGGACTGCAGGCCTCGTGGAGGCGATGAGATGAAGATAGCAGTTTTGCAGTTTCCGGGTACGAACTGCGAGTTTGAGACGCTGGTGGCCGTGAAAGCAGTCGGCATGGACGGCGAGATCTTTCGCTGGAACCGGCCCGCTGGGGAATTATCCGGCTTTGACGGATTTGTCATACCGGGAGGATTCTCCTATCAGGACCGGCTTCGTGCCGGAGTAATAGCCTCCAAAGAGCCGGTCATGAGCGCATTGAAAGAAGAGGCTGGTAAGGGTAAGCCCATCATCGGCATCTGCAACGGATTTCAGATCCTGGTGGAGACTGGCCTTCTTCCCGGCAGCGCTAATCATAACGGTGTTGGCAGTGAAAAGAGCTGCGGAAATGTGGAAATGGCTCTGGCCCAAAATGTGATGATATCCCAGGGAAAGATTGTGCGGCGGGGCTACTACTGCGACTGGGTCAACCTCCGGCATGAAGCGCCTTCCAAAAGGTGCAGCGGCTCTTTTGCCATCGAGAGAGGAGCACTGCTCAAAATCCCCATCGCCCATGGCGAGGGAAATCTGGTCACTACCACGCCAGGCCTGATAAAAAAGCTTAATGACGAGGGCCAGGTTGTCTTCCGCTACTGCGACAAGAACGGGCGGATCATAAACGAGTTTCCCTTCAATGTAAACGGCAGCACAGAAAGCATTGCCGCCATCTGTAATGAGCAGGGAAATGTCCTGGGCATGATGCCTCATCCGGAAAGGGCCTTTTTCGCCTGGCAGCTTCCAGCCTTCGATCCGAGAAAACAGAGGACCGATGAGCCCGGTCCCGGCAGACGGGTATTCGAATCCATGAAGCGTTATATCGAGGTGAACGCATGAGCATGAACCAGAAGATAAATCTGCGCGTCTGGCTGAAGATACCCGATGCCGAGGCGGCCACAGTTAAGAACACTCTCATCCGGCGCATGGGCTACGGCAATGTCCTGGCCGATGTCAAGAAGGAGCGCTTGTTTTCCATCGAGGTGGATTCCGGGGATCCGGCGGAGCTGGCCAAGAGCTTTGCCAAAGAACTCGTCAACGAGAACAAGGAGAGCCACATAGTTCTTATCGACGAGCTTCAGTTTGAGGAGGGCTACGTGCCGGTCAAGGTCGCCCTGCATATCGAGGACGGCGAGGCCATCTCCATCCGGGAGCGGCTGCGCAGCCGCCTGGGCTTCGAGAATGTGGCGGATGTGAAGAAGGCTACTGTTTGGAAGCTGTACTTCGATACGCTCAAGCCGGAAGCGCAGATGGCAGCCAGAGAAATAGCAGAAAAGCTGCTCATCAATCCGCACAAGGATAGCTACGAGATAATGAGCTAATCGAGTTTATCAGGACAGGGCTTTGAAAGCCCTTTCTCATTTTCTTATTTTTTAGTAATTGCATGCCTCGAATTAGGTGAGAGATTCTATTTTCGGGCAACACTTGCAGCCTTTAGGACCGCATTACTCCTTCATCTAAACTAGAAACAATCACACTACTCCCAAGGCAAAGGGCAATATATCCAGCGCAGTCAGAGCGATTATTGCTGCCATCCAGTAAAGAGGCCTATTGAAATACCATGTTCTGCTTCCGCGAGCATAAATGTAGGCAATATAGGGGAGAAGCGGCAAAAAGGCTATTAAAGGGTGCGGCTCCACTTTCAAGATGAAAGAGAAGATATAACCCTGGCAAAGGAGACAGACAATAGTTACCAGCCCGACTTTGGCTTGGTTGTTAATTCTCATGAATCCCAGCTTCTCCTTTCCCCATTAATAAGCCTTTCATGGCTCTTCATTTAGCGCTTCAGCACAGATAATAGCTCCTTTAGTGATAGAGCGTTGAGCACGTCCTTCTTTTCGAGCCAGGCCCGCCTGGCTACATTCACGCCGTACTTCATTGTCAGAAGTTGCTCTGCATCATGAGCATCGGAGTTGATGCTTATCTTTACGCCCATCTCTTTGGCGGCCTTGGCATTGATATCGTTCAGATCCAGGCGACTGGGATAGGAATTTATTTCCATGGCAGTATTCGTCCTGGCTGCCGCCTTCAAGACGGCCTGCATATCCACTTCATAGGGCTCGCGCTGATCGATGATTCTTCCTGTAGGATGACCGATTATGTCCACATTCTCGTTTTCTATGGCCGAGATCAGCCTTCCAGTTATGGCCCTCTCCGTCTGCTGCGTTCCCATGTGCACGGAAGCGACCACCACATCGCATTTGGCCAGAAGATCATCAGGATAGTCCAGTCTGCCGTTCGCTTTGATGTCTACCTCGGTTCCCGCCAGAACCGTGATGCCCATGCCCTTAAGCTCCTCATTGGCAGCAGCTATGGCCTCGATCTTCTGCTCCAGCTTCTCAGGGGGCAGCCCTCCTGCTATGCCAATCGAGGGGGAATGGTCGCAAAGAGCAATGTACTCGTAGCCCAAGGCGCGAGCGGCACGGGCCATCTCCAGGATAGAAGCCCTTCCGTCCGACCAGTCGCTGTGAACATGCAGATCGCCGTGCATGTCCTTCTGCTCCAAGAGCCTGGGCAGCGTCCCTCGCAAGGCCGCCTCGATCTCTCCACGGTCCTCTCTCATCTCGGGAGGAATGTAGGGCAGCCCCAAAGCGGCGTAGACCTCTTCCTCCCGATCGAAGAACAGGTCCCGGCTGTCTGCCTGGCGCGTGAGTGAGTACTCGCTCAGCGAGTAGCCGCGACTCAGAGCCAGCTGCCGCAGCCGGACGTTATGCTCCTTGGAGCCGGTAAAATATTGCAGCACCGTGCCGAAGGATTTGTGCTCTACGATTCTCAGATCTACCTGAATCGTTTCCTGCACTATGACGCTGGCCTTGGTTGGGCCCTGGGCCAGTACCTCCTCTACCAGAGGCATGCGCACGAAAGCGGCAACGATCTCCTCGGGCCTGCTAGCGGTAGCCAGGATATCGATGTCGCCCACAGTCTCTTTCGCCCGGCGAAAGCTGCCTGCGACGGTGATGTGCTCCAGGCCTTCCATGCCTCGCAGATAGGCCAGAATATCGTTTACAATGGGCTCGGCCGTGCTGAATAGAATGCGAGTGCTGCGTTTTTTGTACCTTTCAACGGCCTTCAGAATGTTGGTCTCGCGCGTCGGCCCCATTCTGGGAAGCCTTCTGATGCGATGCTCTTTGGCCGCATTCTCCAGCTCCACCAGGTTGGTTATGTTCAGCTTTTCGTGCAGCATAAAAACGGTTTTGGGACCCAGGCCGGAGATCTGAAGAAGCTTTACCAGGCCGGGAGGTGTTTTGGCCAAAAGCTCCTGATGAGCCTGTATTTGGCCGGTTTTGAGGTACTCTTCCACCTTCTGGGCGATGGCTTTTCCCACCCCTGGAATGGACTGCAGTCTCCTCTCCCTGCAGACTGAAGATATGTCCTCCGGCAAAGATTCGATGGCTCGGGCGGCTTTGCTGAAGGCTATGATCTTGAAGCGGTTCTCGGCATGCAGCTCCAGCAGCTCTGCCATCTCGTAAAGAAGGCCGGCGACCTCGCGGTTTTTCACAGAAGAGAATTAGCTCGTTTAGGTAATAATAATTAATCGTCCTCTAGTTCATCCTGTCAAGAAGAGGGTCAAGGTGAAAACGCTTCGCAATTGAGAAAGTAGACCTGGGAAAAGGTCTTCATGCCCTTCCACTGGCATTGGATCATGGAACCTGGGAACTCGCCAGCAAATTGCTGGACATTTCAATCGTGCATACACTGTTCCCATCTCACGACCTCTTGCGCTCCGCCGGTAAGTGCAATCTTCCCTTTCTCCAGAAGACAGGCCCGGTCTCCGATGCAGTCCACATCTCTCAGGTCATGGGTCACGATGATGCAGGGGACATGGCAGGAATGAATCATCTCCCTCAGCTCTTTTCTCATGTTCGCTTGCCTGCGGACATCCAATGCAGAAAGCGGTTCGTCCAGCAGCAGCAGCACCGGGCTGATGATGAGCGCTCGGGCCAGCGCTATCCGCTGCTTCTGGCCGCCAGAAACATCAACGGCTTTTGCTTCCCTGATCTCCCAGAGGCCTGCAGCTTCAAGATGATCCTTCACCATGGGCCGGATATCGCTCTTTGAGAGCCCGCGAGTGCATAGCCCAAAGGCCACATTATCGTAGACGCTCATATGAGGGAAGAGAGCGTAGCTCTGAAAGACATATCCGATATTCCTTGACTCAGGAGGGATGTTCGTCTTCAAGGCTGAATCATAGAGCACTCTGCCATCCAGAGCGATCCTCCCTGTATCGGGATTTTGCAGACCGGCCACGAGATTTAGCAGTGTGGTCTTTCCGCAGCCGTTATCTCCAACCAGCATGAGGATCTCACCCCTGGCCACATCCATCTTCACCTCCAGATCATAGTCTCGCAGCCTCTTTCTGATATCAATTGTTAACATTTTTATACACCCGCCGGGTTAGAGTCTTCACCAGGACTATGACCACAAAGGAGATGGCCACCAGGATTATGGCCAGGCATAGTGATACATCCAGATCTCCTTGCATGGCGGTATAAATGGCCAGGGGCATGGTCTGGGTTCTGCCCTGGAAGTTTCCCGCAAACATGATGGTAGCTCCGAACTCGCCCAGGGAGCGGGCAAAGGCCATGATGGCACCGGAGATGAGGCCGTTCATGGCTATAGGCAGGATAACATGAAAGAAGGTGTAGACACGAGAGGCACCCAAAGTTCTGGCCGCATTCTCGAAGGCCAGATCGACATCCTCAAAGCTCGTCCTTGCCTGGCGAATGTAAAAGGGCGAAGAGACGAAGACCTGAGCAATGATCACTGCCAGGGTCGTGAAGGCGATGCTGATTCCAAAGGCGTTCAGATAATGGCCCACAATGCCCATCCTGCCAAAAGCCACCAGCAGGGCAATGCCGGCCACGGCCGGAGGCATGATAACAGGCAGGTCGATCAGAGAGTCGGCCAGCTCTTTTCCGAAATAATTAAAGCGAGCGCTGACGTAGGCTATGGGCGTTCCCATGATTACGATCGTGATGGTGGTTATGGTTGAGGTCATGAGACTGAGACGGAGTGCATCCATCACCACTGGATCGTGCAGAGATCTGAGGATAGTCTCGGGTGGGCTCTTGAGGAAGAGGGCGACTACAGGCAGAGCTATGAAGGCCATGGTCAGTGTCAGCAAAATGGCCAGACCCGTTTTCAGAGCCACTTCTCTGGTCCTGGAAGGAATGCCGATGGCTTCATGCTTCTTAATCACCGGCTCAGCAAGACTTCGTTCACCAAAACGGCCAATATCAGCCTGATTGGAAGCCATCGATCACTCCATTGTCTGCAATTCTTCCGGCAAATGGTTGACGCCGGGGGTCTTTTTTCCCCGGCCTAAAAGAAGTACCTTGCGGTTAAGCTGCAGCTTTTGCTGCTGGAGCTGTAGAAGTTCCTTCGGATTTAACAGTCTCGCTTTCCACTGG
>JALNZQ010000169.1 GCA_023229165.1 Methanothrix sp. | reverse complement strand
AAAATGTTTCTGGATCGCATGGAGACTGAATTAAATGTTGAGAACAGAATTTAAACATACGGGTCGAGTATATAAAGTCCAAACATTCGGGACTCTACAATCCGATATGAAAACCGATAATTTGAACGTCGATATAGAACAATTTACCAGTTTAATATATCGAATTAGCGTTGGGGAAGATATTTCTTATAATTTTCTGGACGCAAAACTGAGTATAAAAGGACCTCAAAACGGGAATTGCCGACTTGAGATTTATGATTCTGATATTTATGACAATAGAGTTATTATAATGAATGGAACATTCACGCAAATGGGGTCTGCATCAGATAAATTAAGAAAATTTATCTCAAAGGATTATATAAAAAATAAATATGATATTAATATCCGGGAACTGAGAGAACTAAATCATAAAATGAAGGTCGAGAGAGGCGAGGTAAAAAGGAAAATCGAGGAATTATCCAAATGGACTCTATTGCCAGGTACATTATGTGAACGGGTTAAGGATTTTAAAATAAAGGAATAGTTCCAGTTTACATGAACCATAAACTTCTTCATTGCACTCACCTTGATGCTCGCGAAGTACTTTCTGCATCTCATCATGTGAGTGAAAACTCAAAGAACCATTATGCAATGATTATAAATTCTGCGTTATCGCTATCAACTACCACACCTTCAGATCGATCCCCTCGATCCTCACCATCGCCCCCTCGGAGTGCACCACCACTCCTGAGTGCACCTTTTGCATCATGCAGTGCTCGGGTAGAAATCGCACCGTCTCGCCAACATCCGGCCTTTTGCCCCGGCTCACCACGCCCTCGAAAGCCACAACCATGCACAGGCCGACATCCTCCGGCGCCGGCAGTCCCTGCAAGAGGTGCACCGGCCCTACCAGATGCACCGTGACGATTCCCCGGTCGGACTTCAGGACTTTGGCAAAATGAGTGACGGGACAGCCCATTGGCCGGTAGCGGAAGATGTCGCCCTCTTTGAAATGCGCCTCGGGGTTGAATGGATGCAGATCCTCCCTGCAGGATGGCTCGCCGCCCAGTGGGGCAAGCGTGAAGGCCGCCCGCAGGCCGTCCAGAACGCCGATAATATCCTCAGTCTTCTCCGAGCAGGCCAGAAGCGCAGCTATCTGCTCCGCCCGGCCCTTGAATCGTTCCTGCTTGAGAATGGGACATCTCTCCAGCCCGGCCACGTCTACCAGTTTGGCGGCAAACTCCCGGCAGCTTCCCAGGCCGCACTCCCCGCAGTTGTAACCCGGCAAGAGCTTCTCGATCTGCAACATGTTTTTTCCTGTCTCCCTGGCTCTTTCCCTACTCGCCCTTGTACTCCATGAAGCCGTCCAAATGGCGCAACACGCCCCGATGATGCTCCTTGGCAATACGAAGCTCCCCCGTGCATAAAGTGCAGATGGCCAGAGGCGGATTGTGCCGCAAGACCATCTCCCCACAGATGTCCGGCCAGCCTGCCATGAGCTGCGCCAGCTCCGCCGAGCCCTTGCCCGAGAGCCCGTTGGCCTCGATGATCCGGCAGCCGGGATTTGCCTCCAAAATGCGCTCCCGGAAGACTTCCCTCTCTGCTTGAGAGACGAGATCGCCTTTGGTCATGACCGCAGCATCGGCAGTGGTGAGCAGCGGCCCCACTTTTAAGGGGCTGTTGGGGCCTGTTGTAACGTCGATCACGCAGATGGCCAGGGCTTTGTCCGGATAAGGAGCGCAGCGAAGGCACAGCCCGGCTGTCTCGTTGAGTAAAATGTTAGCTCCCTGAGCCGCTGCCCACTCCAGCATCTCGTCGAAGTTGTAGATGGCGTAGTGGTCCGGACACATATCCCTGGAGAGGCCCACAGCTACGGGCACCTTCAACCGCTTGAACCGGGCATCGTCTTCGGTCCACATGCAATCGATCTTGACCAGTGCCGGGGAGTGTCCCGCCCGGATCAGATCCTTCACGGCATGCATGAGCACGGAGGTCTTGCCGGAACCGGGAGTGCCGGCCACCACCACCATCTTCAAGCTACTACCTCGCCCTGACGAATGGTCTCCCGCAGCGCCGTGAGCCAGCCGTCCATCCGTTCGACATCCTTGAAGACCCTCTGCTCATCCTCGTTGGTGCTGATGACCTTGGTCATGCCTCCGTTCTTCATCACTATGCGTCGAGAGGCCATGAGAGCCAGCATGGGATCGTGAGTTACCACTACCACTATCTTTCCCTCGCCGGCCAAAAGGCGAAGCGCCTCTTGCTTCTTTATGCCCGCATTCTCAATCTCGTCGATGAGCACAATGGGCGAGTCGCTGATAACGGCAATGTCGGCAACCATGAGAGCCCGGGATTGGCCGCCGCTCAAAATTGTGAGCGGAAAGGCGGGATTGACCGGCTCTCCAGTCAGGGTGTTGGCCAGAGCTATGACCTTATTTGCCAGCCCGGGGTCCTTGCCCCTCGATTTGGCATGCATTCTCAAAAACTCTTCCACCGACATGTCGGCCAGAAAGTGCATATTCTGGGAGAGCTGGGCCACCAGTTTCTTCCTGGGATTGCAACGCAGCTCCCCGGCAGGCTCAAGGCCGTTTATGAGAATCTTTCTGCCCGAGGGCGTGTCGCCCAAGGCAAATTGCTCGATGTCGGCGATAAGAGTGCTCTTGCCTGATCCCGTGGGCCCTACTATCCCGATTATCTCTCCACTGGTTATCTCGATCTCGGATACGGCGTCGAGATGGCCGTCCTTGTCCACGCCGCCCTGAATCGTTAATGTCAGGGGCATGATTTCAGAATTGATCTGGCTCATTTCTTGCCCTCCAGAAATAAAACTGCTTGCTCCCAGTGGGAGATGGTGATGCTCGGCTTTAGCATGTTCAGGGTATGCTCCTCTTCGATCCTGGCAATGCCGCCGCCTGTGATGTTAAGAAGAATGATATCTTTGGGCTCTATGCTGCCGGCTATAGCCGCCTGCTCCAGCGCCGCCACGGCTATTGCCGGGGCATTGAGAATGTCGATTTCCTCAGACTGCTCAAAGAGCTTCTTGGCCGCTGCTGCCTGTGAGTCTGTTATGCCGTAGACATCGCCTCTGGTTTCCTGCAGCGCGTCTCTTACACCGCCTGGAATGGAGTAGGGCGGCTTTCTGTTGAAGAGAACGTCATCGAACATATCGCTGCACACAGGCTCGGCCTCTAATCCCTTCCAGGCGCAGTAAATGGGCGCATTGGGAAGATTCTGGGCCAAATGCAGCCTGGGAAGCACGGAGCCGAAGCGGCCGTCTGCCCTGAGGCGAAGTGCGGCCTCCCAGGCGGATATGCCGCCCGTGCCGCTTCCCACCGCCTGGAAGTAGTGCGCGGGCATGCGTCCCAGGGTCAGGGCGGCATCGAGCATAACTGTGCCCATTCCGTCCCTGCGGGCGATGTTCCTGGCTCCGCCCTCTGCCACAAAGCCGGGCAGGGATTGCACCTTTTCCGCTATTTGAATGGCATCGTAGTAATCGCCCTGCACAGCCATCAGTATCACTTGCCCCGCGCCCTTAACTATGCCTGTCCCCATGCCTGCAGCTGTGCCTGCGGGCACGGCAGTCCACATTCTGGACAGGGCCTTTTCCGGCACGAAAAGGACCAGAGGCTGGCCGGTGAGAGTGGCCACGTGGGCAAAGGCGCGGGCGGTGTTGCCGGCTGAAGCTACCACCAGGGTGGGCCGATCGCCTCGCTCGAGCAGCATCTGCATGGTGGGCGCTGCCTCCAGATCCTTGAAGCTGCAGGTGGGCATCTTTGCGCCACGCTCCGGCCAGCAGCCGTTGAAGCTGATGTAAAGGTTTTCCAGGCCCAGTTCCCCTGCCAGGCCGCGGCTCTTGTAGGTCACAGGCGCACCTTGTGCCCTCGCTATGATTCCCTGCACAGGAAGCCAGTCCATGAAGCGCCATATACCGGGCAGGCTCTTCGGCTCTATCTGCTTAGCCTGGTAATCGGCGCGCAGAAGCGAATTGTCGAGGGGGCAGGTGAGGGAATAGGCAGGTTGCACTGATCTGTCGCTCACACATCTGAGCATATATTCGCCCATAAAGGCAACTTCTCCAAATGGAGAATATAACGTTTTCTATTTAGGGACAAAGTTTGTCCTAATTGTGAAAATGAATCTCAGAAAGAATACCATTGGACTAATTCCCCGCCATCCAGGATAGTGAACTACCGCGATAAGTCTTGAGCGTGATACCTTTTTCTCTGGCGTCATTCATTTTTTCAAGCAACTCATTATATAGCCATCTGCAAGCATCCAGAGCTTCAGCTAATTTTTGCGCAGTTATCTTGTCAGGAAATATCGGATACTTGTAGCTGATCATCTTTGACTTATGATGCCTCTGTCCCTTCTTATATAATTTAAGTGCAGGGCGAAAGTAATCAGGGCAAAGGGCTTCGCTTTCATCCCGCTGCCTGAAGGCCGGGGGCTTCCCGCGTCGTCCTTCGCAATCCTACGAGTTAAAACCTTACCGGAGGGAAGATATTTCAACCCAAAAGTAGAAGTATTTGAGATACATTGTCCAATAGTATGCCAAATGTGGAGAGAGTGATGAGGGCCGCCTTTCAGTCGGACGAGAGACTGCGGGAAACCTTGAAAGAGGTCTTCAGGGAGCTGGGGCTTTCCGCTCGTGAGTTTTCCAAGGTCTCGGCAATTCCGCAAAGCACTCTCTACAAGATTCTCTCCGGCCACAGAGACCCAAATATTACCACGCTTCGCCAGATTGTAAAGACAATCCGCCAATTGGAAGGCTCGGAGGGAAACTTCATCGCCATCATCGCCGCTCGGCCTGTTCTGGACAAGATCAGCGAGAAGAAGATGAAGATTGGAGATAAGATGGTAACCATGCGGGAGTATTCGGCCACAACCATCGAGGAGGCCATCATCGCTGCCGTAAGAGCGGAGAGAGACGGAGCCTCAGCCCTGGTCTGCGCCCCCATCGTCAGCCCTACTGTGGAGAAGCTGCTCTCCATTCCCGTGGCCACCATAATTCCCGGAGACAGCGTCATCCGGGCCATTGAGGTTGCAGCCAGAAAGATTGAATAGAGGATGAATATGAGTGTCAAATCTACAGTTACCATGATACTGAAGGTATTATTCATATTATGTCTTTTCTTTGCGGTCTCAAGCAGCCAGAGCACACCCCCCAGCTTTCAGAGCGTGAGTGGTGAATTTGCCCAGAAATGGATAAAAGATTTCAAGGGCGAGAATGCAAAGCCCGTTCCTGAAGTGGAAGTCAATAAGAACGAAGAGAACAGCAGCGACTTATGGAACTGGGGCAATGCACCTTTAGGCAGCAAGATAGTTGATGGCAATCTGGTAACAGATCCCTATTATCTCAGTCCGCTCTTAAATCTGTCCAGCAACTGGCTGGGCGAGACCTACACAGATCCTGATACCGGCTTTCCCATGGAAACCTACTCCGATCCTTTGACAGGGAAAAAAATCTATCGCTTCCTCAATCCCACTACGTCAAAACCCTTCTTTACATATTCTACCTATCCGGATGCCAAGACCGGCAATCTGGTCTACGCCTATATTGATCCAATGACGGGAAAGGAGGTCTATGCCAGCTCTGCGCCCATAGATCTCATCAATCTCCTGGCCAGCAAAATGACTGGTCAGACGGCCTACAACCAGAATGAGCCGTGGACCAGGCTATAGAATGAGGTGGCTTTGATATCAAATATTATAAAGTATGAAAAGTCCGATGTGTCATAGGCAAGTCTGATATGGGCAGTTAAGGCTGTTTTCCTTTATGGGACAATAGATCCCGTCAAGAAAACCGATCGACTCGATTCGGTCATATCTGATTAATTCGGCAAATCCGGCAGATGCATCATTGAACGACTACTGTAAGGAAAGACGATAGAGCCATAAAGATAAAGCATTAAAAAAAACCGTAAAAAGGATATTATCCTGCAAGTCCGAGAACGACCTGCAGGCATTTTCTTCTCTCTTCTAATCCGAGGCCAGTATATGCCCGATGATCCTGCCGTAAGCTGGTCTCGCTATGAA
>JALNZQ010000168.1 GCA_023229165.1 Methanothrix sp. | reverse complement strand
AATTCTTTGTTCTCCATTTAAATTTATAACAGGAATAGGAATAAATTCTAAACCAGAATTATCACCCAACAATCTAATTGTTCTTATAATTAATCCTAATATTTCTCTTAATAAATTTTCATAAATCTTATTAAGATTTTCTATTTCTTTTATATTTTTCAAATTATTAGAATTATCACTTTCTAATTTTAGAATAGTATTTTTATATTCATTTTTTTCATTAAAAAATATTTCATTAACCTCTGTTAAAGTATTTATTTCTTGCTGTAGTTCTGAAATCATATCTTTTATTTGATCTCTTTCAATTCTTAAACTTTGATTTTCACTACCAATTCTTTGAGAGTCTTTAATCCATTTTTTTAATGTTTCATCCTTCTTATTTATACTTTTATTTAAATCATTAATAATCTGATTTAAATTACATTCGGTATGCTCTAAACCTGTTTCTGTTTTTATATTAGATTGATATGGCAACACATGATTTTTACAAATTTCACAACGATTTAATCTTTCAATACCTCTTATACCTATTTGAGTTTCTAAATTATCTATTCTTTTGTAACAATTAGACAACTCAGCTTTTAATCTTAAAATTTCTTCATCTCTTATATCTTCTGCTGATTTTTTAATATCTCTTATTATGATACCACCAGAAGAATTAATAATATTATAAAGAAAATTATTTTCATTTATTTTCTTTATTTTTTTACCTTGTGAAATTGCAATATTATATACATCTTCCCATATATAATCTATTATTTCAAATTTAAAAATATCTCCAACTTCTAAATTATAAAAAAAATTAATTTCATTATCTTTATTAATTAATGGTATTTTAAAATCCATTATTTTCTCCTTTTTCTTATTTTTTTCTTAGGCTCAATTGGTATGTATGGTTTATCTAAAATTATACGTCCAAATTTAACTAAAAACCAAAATAAATCTTTAATTTTTATAAATAAAATCATAAATAAATCTAATATTAAAAAATAAATTTCAGATATACAAATATATAAAAATTTAAAAACAATACCTAATAAACCTAAAATTAAAAACAATATCCTCATATATTACTCACTCTTCTATCATATATGTTTTTTGCTAAACATTCATATTTTATCTGCAATCATTTATTATAACAAAAATTCATAATTATAACATCATTGTTATAATTTATTATTAAATTATAATATATCGTATTATCTTTATATTTTTTCTATTTATTGTTTTTCTTTTTTAAACACAGTCCATAAGGGAAAACAATAATATTAACAAATAATAAGAGTAAGTAAAAACATGTCATTAAGGAAAACAATCGGGCATTTTTTATTTTAATATTGTCATATATTTTAATATTAATAAGTTTATTGGTTTTATTAATATAATTTAAAAGCTTTATTTAATATTTGAATTTTAGTTATAAGCTCTAAACATAATTCATTCGAATTTTAATAGTCTTATAAATATTAATGTTCTTACGAAACATTCCTTCGAATTTCAGTATTAATGTTATATATATTATTAGTAAGTAAGTAAGTAAGTAAGTAAGTAAGTATATTTTATTTCTGTCTCTTACTTATTCTATCTAATATATATTCTTGTATTATATCTTTTATAATAGAAATAAATAAAAGAAATAACATAGCAGAAAATATAATTGCTAAAAAAGTATCTAATCTCATAAAATAACCTGTCAGATAATTTATTAAGTAAATAAGTATAGTAAGTATATTACAGTCTTGTTTTTTTCTTAGATATACTATTTATTAAAAGATAAACAAATACTATAATTATAATTGCTAAAAAAACATATGGTATTATAGTTATAGTATTATATAATATTAAATTAAATAAAACCTCTACTTGTCTCATAAACATATTTAATATAAATTCTTGTGTCATAAGTACTCCTTATTAAAGATTGCTTAATATAATATATTATTAAATTTATAAAAGAATTTATAATCTTATTAATATGTATTGCTGATAGGATATAAAACATTAAAATATCTACTATCAGTGAAATACTATACGTAATGGTAAAAATATTAATTTAAAACAAAATTTAGTAAATATCCAACAAATTTTAATTAATATACTACCTATTACAAATATACCTGAAAAGAACAATCCAAACAATATATCTATCATATAATACCACCATATTCTTTAATAATATATTAAAATTTAACATTAAAATCAATTTTAAACAATACGAAAAATAAGTCTAATAAAAAGTCAAACCTCAAAAATACATATTCATCTATTTTATTATCTACTATAGAATAAATACCATTTTCTTTTATTATATACTTCATTTTATCTAATCTACATTCAACTTCTCTATTTAAAAAGTTAGATTTTAATATTTTACTTATTCTTTTCTTTAAATTATCATAAGAATTAAGAATATCTAAGGTATCTTCTATTAATTCACAAGTTTTTTGTTCTTTATCCATTATAACTCCTATCTTTTATAGATTAACAATATATTCCTTTTTAAAATTTTCTTCTTTAATAATAACTGCACCAAATGCTTCAGTAATATAAAATCTTATTTTAACACTCTTACCTCTTTCATACCAATGAATATCATAATGAGTATAACTATAATTTTCTTCTAAAAAATCAGATATAATACTATATTCTGAAGAATTTTCTGTAAAATAACTAGGTAGCAAAGAATATTGTCCTATTATTTTTGATTCACCATTATTCCATATACGTTCAATAAGAAATTTTAGAGCATAATCAAGATCCATTTTATATTATTTCCTTTATTACATTAATAGAATTTATTGTTATTTTTAATTAATATAATAAAAATAAATATTAATGTCAATAAAAAAGGAAGATATAATATTTTATATCTTCCTTTTAAAGAGATGGACAAAAAAATATATTAATTATTCTAAAATTCATTAGAATCTTCATCGTTATCTTCATTATTTTCTTCTAAAGAATAACCTCCAATTTGAAAATTAAATTTCATATCTTCTAACTCACCTATCATCCTTACTATTCTATCTCTATTAGAAATAGAATTTTTATTTATATCACCAACATGAAATATTTGTGCTGAATCACCTGTTACATCGATACCTATAAAAACAAAATCCACAAAACCTTTTAAACATAATTGTTTAATTTGTTCAAAATAATCATTCATTTCTTGCTCGTATTTAGAAATTTCATCAGACATTTTAAACCTCCTTGCAATTATGTGGTAGGCTATATAATATTATTTAATTTACTTTTTTTATATTATATATCTGATTTTTAAAACAAAAAATGGATTATAATTTTTTATTAATTATAATCCATAAAATATATTTATATAGTAATAAATTATTTTTTAATCTTTTTCTTTTGCAAGTTGTCTATCATCTACTGCTTTAAAAGTAACATTTATACCATTAATTAACTTAGTACATTTAAATACTAAACCTTCTCTTTTTCTTCCTTTTGTATAAATTGTATCACCACACGCTCTATTAAGAATTTCATCAACATTTCTACAAACTTGAAAAATCTTAATGTTTTTGTTAATAATAGGAACATGAAGAATTCTCTTGTCAGAATCTAAAAAACTATTAACCTTATCAAGATATTCATAACGCTCTTCAGGAATCATATATCTCCCCTCTTTAATATCAAAAATATCAAAAATATGAAAAGCATTATTTTTAATAAGCATTGGATTCTTTTGAATACCTTCTCCTACAGTTTCACCTTGAAGAGCTACTTCTTTACCAATATAACGAAGGGCTTCTTCAAATCCATATTTTTCAGTAAGTCTCCACATAACATTTTTATCTGTTTTTCTTAATTCCCAATTATGACCAGCTACACAAAATTCATTATTATATAAATAATAGCTAGTGGATGTACCATCTTCCTTTTCAGTTTCTTCAAATTCAACATCTTTAAAAATTTCAAAAAAATCTAAAGCATTTTGAATTCTAAGTTGATCAGTTTTCTTAATACAAGAAGGGATTGCTCTACGAATTTTACCAGCAATACAAGCAGGAATAGGTTGTTCATATTTTAAAACACCAATTTTCTCAGAAAGATCAATACCAATATCAGTCGATAAATCAAATTCTGGGAAATCACTTAAAGGTAAGATAAGACCCTGACTAATTTTACCTTTAAAAGTAACAGTACGAAGTCTAATGCCTTCTACTTCACCCTTACCTTCTACAATCATTTTCTTAGAATATTTTTGTCTTAAAAACTCATATCTTGGTTCAATAGGAAGAAAAGAATCAATTTCAAAATATACAGCATAATCACCAACTTTAAACTGATTCTTTTTAACTACACTACGCCATCCATCTACTCTTACTAATTCAATTAGGTCAGCACCTTCAATCGGCGTAATTTCTACAATTTTTCTAATAGTTACTAATTTTCTTAACGACATACTACTGTACTCCTGTTATTGCGTTTAATATTTTTTCTATATTATTACAATTTTTATATTCACTATATGGATATGGAGCACCATTTATAAAAGTTTCAGTAAAACCTCTTATTACTGTCTCTTCTTTTATTACTCTTACAATTTCTTCACCATACCACTCATCTCTATCTTTAACATATTTTAATAAATTAGCTATATGAGTATCTGACATATCTTTTATTCTATTTTTTTAGCATTATTAGGATTAAAATTAGATATCCAATAAAAATTTCTATTAAAAAACATATATTATGACTCCTTTTATAGGAATATAATATATGTTTTAATAATAATCAATAATTATTTTAATTCTTTTTTATATTTATTAAAAATATCTAAAAATGCAGATTTTAATTCTTCTTCAAATTCTTTTATTTTAGAATTTGATAATGGTATATCTAATATAGATATAGTAGGCTCACTTTGATAAGCATAAAGTATAAAATCAACTTTAATATCTTCATCTTCTATTTTTTTAATTCGTTTTTTAACTTTAATAGGTATATTATGATCACTAATTATTTGTATCATCTAAAATCCCTTTTTTATTTTCTTCTATAATTTTACAAAATTTTCTAATTGGGAATTCCCATTCCTTTCTCTCTTTAGGCCATGAAGATACAGGTGTAAAAAATCCTACAACTCTAGTATATTTTTCTTTTATATTAGCATTACAATTTGGACAAACATTATAATCACCCATATTAACATGTCCATTTTCACATTCACTCCATATAGAATTTAATGCAAAATGTTCACAACCACTATTAACAGAATATTTAATAATAGTTTCAATCTGATTATAAGTTACTTTTTCACCTATCTGAATATGAACAATACCACCACCTGTAATTAGTTTATTATATTTACCATCTTCATCCATTCTTTCCCAAATACTTGCATCTTCCCATAATGGTATAAACTGATTTGCATACATTTTATAAGGAACTTTTTCTTCACCATAAATAATCTTATCTGCATTAGCTAATCTAATAGCAAAAGATTCTGCAGGAATTTGTTCTATATTACCAATTATACCATATTTATTAGATAATTCTAAAACTTTAGAATTAAGATAAACAAGAATTTCTGATTGACAATTATCATTTTTTTCTATTTTAGAATTATATAATTTTACAGCTTCATAAATACCTAAAATTCCAAAAGTAGAAAATAATCTTTTTCTATTTATCCACCCATTTTTAACAAACATTTGTAAATCTTGATCTGTTAAAGTGTTAATTAATTCTTTATGAGCTTTTAATATTTTTGCTGCAGACTCAATTCTTTCATTCAAAATATTATAAAACTCTTCTTTTGTATTAGCTTCTAATGCTATCCTCATAAAATTAATAGTACACACTCTATGACTACCAAGAGATATAGATCCTCCACCACCAAAAGAATTAGCTTGTGAAGCAAAATCTAACATTTCTGTATCATTAATAAGCCTACAACAGCTTGCAATTTTAGTTCCAGTTGAAACAAATATATTATATCTATAAATATCTTTTTTACAAATTTTTCTTAAAAACTTTTTATCTAGAATAACTTCTTGATCTTTTACAGTTTTTTTAGAAAAATTAATTGTTACTACGGGAAATCTATAAGGTATACCATTCTTTGTTGGATCACCTTTATCAAAAAAATTTAAAAATA
>JALNZQ010000167.1 GCA_023229165.1 Methanothrix sp. | reverse complement strand
CAGCCTGCCACTTGCTGTGCTCCTTGCCCACATGCTTGGTAGCATAGCCCTCAATGACCAGCTTCTCGCCTTCGCCTAAGATGACGATGGGAATCTTGTCGAAGGCAGGCTTGACACCGGGATCGGCGAACTGAATGTCCCGGGAATAGACCGTGCCTGGCCCTTCCGAGGAGAGCATGAACTCCACGCGACAGCCAGGACAGCCGATTCCGCCGCACTGGCATTCATCCGGCTGGGAGAAGATACTCAGATCCTCAGCCTGCAAGGGAACCTCTCCTAAGCGCAGTCCAATCTGCTCATCGAAGAGCACTGATGTGTTGTCATACAGACCGATCTCGTCTATAGCCAGCACAGGCACTTCACTCATGCAGGCGCGGCGAATGCCGTTAGAAAAAGCGGCTGTGGCGCCGCTGAGGAGGTACCGGATGCGGTCCTCCTCGAGCTGCAGCAATTCAAACTTCAAACTCTACACCCTTCGACCCCTCTTTCCGCCGGCAGGCTTGGTGCCGTCGTGGGGTATGGGGGTCGCATCCTCTATTCTGCCAATGCGCAGGCCCGCGCGAGCAAGAGCACGTATGGCTGCCTGAGCTCCTGGCCCAGGAGACCTCTGCTTGTTGCCGCCGGGAGCGCGCACTTTAACATGAACCCCGACAATCCCCTTGTCTTTCACAGCGTCAGCGACCTGCATGGCCATCTGCATGGCTGTGTAGGGACTACTCTCGTCTCTGGCTGCCTTTACCACCATGCCGCCCGAGATCTTCGCCAATGTTTCGGATCCGGTTATGTCGGTGATGGTGATAAGCGTGTTGTTAAAGGACGAGTAGATATGGGCAATGCCCCATTTTCCTTCTGCCATTTATGCACCCACCTTGGATGTCCGGGATGCCCTCTCAGGATGGCCTTCTTTGGCCATTGGGGAACCCATGTAATAATCAATGCTCATTTCCTCGCCCCGCTTTACCAGAAATCCCGGAACGTCAACTCTGCGCCCGGAGACCTGGATATGGCCGTGAACTATGAACTGCCTGGACTGCTTCAAGGAATTGGCGAGCCCCTGGCGGTAGACCTGCGTCTGCAGTCTCCTCTCCAAGACGTCGGCAACCTTCATGGAAAGCACGGCGTCCAGATCTCCTTCATCCTTGAGCATTCCCAGCCTCTTTAAGCGAGCGAGAATGGCTTCCGCCTCTTGGGGTGCCTGGCCGGTGGAAACGGCTGCGAGCATCTTTCTGCTGATCTGCCTGTACTTTCTGAGGAAAGCCTGGGCCTTCCAAAGCTCCCTCTTATTTCTAAGGCCAAAGGCCTTGACGACCTCTACTTCCCCAGCGATGCGCTCCGCCTGCCAGGGAGTGCGGGGTCGCTCGTACATCTTGCGACTCTTGCCTGGATATCCCATCTTTTACCACCTACTCCTTGGTTGCAGCTGGTGCTGCGGCTGGTACTCCTTCCTTCTTGCGGCTGACACCAACGATGGCGCCCGTGCGTCCGGAAGATCTGGTTCTCTGGCCTCTGACACGCAGTCCTCTCTCGTGCCTGATGCCCTTGTAGCTTCTCATCTTCTTCATGAGATCCAGGTCTTCGCGTAGCGTCATGTTGAGGTCCATGGCCATAACGTGGATATCAGTGCCGGTTTCGATATCACCGCGCCGGTTGACCATCCAGACCGGCAGAACCTTGGTGGCGTCCTCCTCGATGACCTTCTTGAGCTTGTCGATCTCGGCATCGGGAAGCAGGCCCAGTGTGGCGTAGGGATCCACGCCTGCCTTATCGGTAAAGACCTTGGCGCATCTGCGGCCCACACCTTTGATGCCCGTCAGGGCCATGTGAACCTGCTGCTTTCCCACAAGGTCTGTATTTAGAATGCGAACTATGTACCTTAGATTTTCATCTACGGCAGCCTTCTTAGGCTTCTCTTCAGCCTTTTTAGGCTTCTCTTTTCCAGTAGTTGGTTTAGCCAAGTTTGTCCTCCAGGGAGTTTAAATCCACTGGATCAGCCCCGGGTCAGAGCCCGACGCCGCCCGCTCACCGTTGTTGTGGGGCGAAATAATCCATTGAACCAAATTGAAGCTACGCTCCTCATATAAAAGGCTTATGTGGATGTCAACTCTATCTCGTTTTCCCTGCACCACTCACGCAGAGTCTCTTGTTCACGACGGCTTTTTGAAATCGTACCAGCTTTGCAATAGGTCCCTGTCCTCCAGAAGATCCTTGAACCTGCGGTAGGCGCCGCGATGGCTGAAGATATCCTGGACGCGGGCCAAGTCTTTCGGCATCTGCTGCTCTACAAATTCGAAGACAAGGCTCTGACCCAGATCAAGCTCATTCTTATAGGGGATCACGATGAAATTGTCGCAGTAGAATTCGTCTTCATCCAGCTCATCGAAGACTCCATCTATCCTCGCCGATTTCTCTCTTTTCGCTGCTGCTTATCCACAGAAGGCCGGGAGGCTGCTCAATTTATATTTTTCGGCCATTTTATCCTCGATCGATTAACCTTCTCGAATTCGCATCAAGCCGTTATCGTGCCCTCCAGATAGAGAGCTGATCTTCCGGATATTTTTACGCGGTCGCCTGCATTGGTGCAGAATAACTCGCCGCCTCTCTTCGAAAGCTGAAATGCATGGAGAAGGTTCTTGCCAAGCACTCCTGCCCAATATGGAGCCAGAACACAGTGGCTGGAGCCTGTCACAGGGTCTTCAGGCACTCCAATTCGGGGCGCAAAAAAGCGCGATACGAAGTCAGATTGATCCCCGCTGGCAGTAATAATGATGCCGCGACAGGCTATCTTGGCCAGGGCGGGAAAATCGGGCTGCGCATCTCTTACGGCCTTCTCGCTGTCCAGCAAAACAAGCAAATCCTCTACCGAAGAGAGCGTCTCTTTGGGAGTGACTCCCAAGGCTTCCTTAAGCCCGGCGGGAGGGCTTATGGCATGAGGAGCTCTTGCTGGAAAGTTCATTTCAAGGAGATCTCCATTCCTTGTCACCTCAAGCTCTCCGCTCCAGCGTGTTTGAAATCTGATGTTTTCCTCCGGCCATTTCCGGCATTTGAAAAGAACAAAAGCGCTCGCCAATGTGGCATGGCCGCAAAGCGCGACCTCTGTGAGAGGAGTGAACCATCTGATGTCAAATCCTATGGCATTGCGGACCAAAAAGGCAGTTTCAGAGAGGTTGTTCTCAGCAGCCATGGCCTGGAGGATCTTGTCATCAAGCCAGCAATCCAGGAGGCATACTGCTGCGGGGTTGCCGGAAAAGACCTTGGAGGTGAAGGCATCGACGTGGTATAGCGGTATTCTCATAGACTCATATCCAGGACGATCAAACTCTCGACCTCGCATTCTCTCTTATCTTTTTGGAATCCGCCTCAATCTTATCCAGAAATGGACTGTCCTTGAGGGCGCCAAAGTACAGAGAAAGGTCCGTTCTATCCTTCTCGCCCTTGGAGCCTGCATCTATCCGGGATATGCTCCTACAAATTCGCCCGTCAAGAGATGCGCCCTTATCCTGATAGTCTGGTGGTGACATGATCATTCACTCCGGCAGAGAGTCGCCGGGAAAGCTCCGGCAAGCATGAATCTCGTAGACGAAGACGCCTTCTTTTACGGCCGGATCACCGTCCATGATCAATTTTACTGCATCGATATCTACACTAAAGATTCCGACACCCGATAAATCGCTTCCGTCGGAGACCGGGCAGACAATCGATAGCAATCCCTCCGCTCGCAGAGCGAAATTCCTCCTGCCGTGCTCCCAGATGATCTTTTCCACTCCGGGCTGGTTCCGGTTCGGCCCGGCCTTTAGAATCACGGCGCAGTAATTCCTGGTGCGGGAAATCATTTGTCGCATGAAATCGTCGGTAATTTCTGTCATGTGAGAAAGCACCTTATGCGCTTGGCTTGCAGCTTTTCAATTTCTGGAAGTCGTTCGCGATATATTTCTCAAATTGGGGTTTGCAGTACTCCACAATATTTCCTGTTTCCTTATCTTTCTTTTTACCATTAAACCAGATACTTCTTTTTCCCCTATTCTTTCCGTTATTGTTCTGATCTGCTTCTTCAATAAATTCATCTGATGACAAGATCCACATTGTATCCATGCGTTCTGAATAGAAAATAAACCAGTAATTGTCTCTGATTTCATGGGTAATAGCTGCAAACAATGCCGCGTCACCTTCAACCACGCCTGAAGATCTCGCTTTAATCTGCACAGTGATGAAGGAACCATCCTCCCGTCGTACCACAGCGTCAATAGCATCATCATCCACTAATGGCACGTAAACATCAAGTCCTTCCTTTAACATGCGCCCAATGATCCAATATTCGATTCGCTTTCCGAATCCTGCCTTGTGTCTGAAAGCCATCGCCATCTAATACATTCATGGCCGCAAGTTATATTTCATTATCTGTAGTTTTTGCCTACTATGAGGACTCTTAGTTATCGAATCACCCTTAGAAGGGAACCAGAAGGAGGTTATACCGTGCTGGTCCCGGCCCTTCCGGGATGTGTCACCTACGGAAAAACAGTAGAGGAGGCCATCGAGATGTCCAGGGATGCAATCACGGGTTATGTGGAGAGTCTCATTGAGGATGGCGAGCCCGTTCCTGTGGAGGACGACCTCATCGAGTGCAGGGTGACTGTGGAGGCCCATGCCTAGGTTACCGCCCCTTTCACCTCAAAAAGTAATAACCATTCGCGGGCGGCGTGACGATGAGCAATACAGAAAGAAAAATCATAATAGTACTCTTTTTTTAGCCAATAAAAATGTCAATCCGTTGGTGGACCAAAGTATTCAACCACAACGGTGTTTAATTTGTCCCCGACCCAGGCATTAACGACATCAAGGCTTTGTATGCACATGTCCGTTTTGAGAATACCAAGTCTCACCCAATCTGTCGTTAGGACAAGCTTGGCGCCTGGCTCAACAATAACACGAGTATTGACAGGCGGTACGCCGATAAACCATTCTACCTTTAACACTTGGGTTTGGCGAGTTAATCTCAAACGGTCAACATTCGTTCTGCTATCGAAAAACTGGAGCCATGCGTGACGACTTTGTGAGGTCGGCCAATCGCTTGCGTTGGAGAGCAACTCGACCTGTTCAGACCTTATCCATTCAATCATTCCGGCATGATCCACAAAAGACGCTCCTGTTGTAGCAACCGCAACGATTGCAGCGTCACGTGAATTTAGCCCAGCACGCAATAATTTTATGACCGTGCGATTAGCACTTCCTACTTCGACAGCCATGGCAGCATGACCATTGATTTGTTCTGCGTCCTTTTGTCTTATGGCGATTGCATGAACTCGGACAGCTTCCATCGCCCAAGGAAGTCGGTAAGAAAAAGCGTCCTGCAATAGATCGACTCCGCTATCGGAACTAACACCAACAATTTCTGATGCTAATTGGCCCTCGACCCATTTTCGTAGTGCATTCTCCCAAGCGTTTGGCATCGACTTTGAGGGGCTAAAAGGTTTTGTTTGAAATATAAGTTTTGCAAATTCCACAATGGCATTAGCAGCATTCGAAGAATCTCCGCCAGCTACCGCCGCATCTGCTTGAAGAAGGAATGAAACCAAATTCGTAATGTTGGCATCCAAGAACTGACCAGCTCGTAATCCAACCCCAGCCACATGATATCCCCTTCGCTGAGACGCACTCGTTTGCGTCCAGATATTACGGGCGCGGGCCACGACAAAGCTTTTCAGCAGTGTTTGCATCATTTGCTCTTGTCGAGCCAACTGCCTCGAGAAAAGCGATCCATCTAGAGCCAGGTTAAGCTCGGCATCAAGACAATTCTCTTCGGTACTTATATCCAATAGTGCCAAAATAGCAGCGTCTAGAGAAGCTATGTCACGTTCCCAGTCCAAAAGCTTCACATGAATCTGTTCTGCTTGAGAATCGGTTAAATCCCAAGCATCCCCATGCCCTGTAATATATTCAATAGTCTCTTCTAGAGGCACGCCAACGGCATCTGAGATTCGATGGAAGATCGTTTCAGCAAGCTGCAAGAGTCCACTAGAAATCGCAGGAGCCTTCGCTCTTAAGATGAGATCTTCCCACTTCCTCTCTGCTCTTTCTTCTTCAATTTGATCTTTCTCTTTAATAATATGTAAGACAATACCTTCGATATCAACAAACGCACGCCCAGCGCGGCCAGAAACATTTGCA
>JALNZQ010000166.1 GCA_023229165.1 Methanothrix sp. | reverse complement strand
TTGCGAGGATTTAGGAATAGACTTTTTCGAGGCAAGAGAGAAGGCCAACCACCAGTTTTGCCACATTCATCTGCCCTCCACCGGCGTAGGCGGCCACTGCATTCCTGTATACCCCTGGTTTCTCATTAAAGAGATGGAAAAGAGAGAGCACTTTTCCAATTGCCGCTTGCTCTGCGTCTCGCGAGAGGTCAACGACGAGATGATCCGCTACTGGGCGGAAAGAATATTGCTGGAGTGCATGAAAATCAACAAGCCGCTTTTCAGCATTAAGATCTGCATCAAGGGCATAACTTTCCGGGCTGGTGTAAAAGAGTTCTATCATAGCCGCAACCTGGCCCTGGCGAGGCTCCTTATAGAAAAGGGACTTGACGCTTACGTTTACGATCCACTGCTGCGCGAGCCAGATGTGCAAAAAAAAGGGCTGCGCTACATTGAGCCAGATAAAGCGGATCTTCTTTTCGATCCATTTGAACTGAAGTTTCAGATATCAAAGAATAAATGGACACCATGAGAGTTCTACTATTAGCCAACCAGCCAGAAAAGACCACTCGCCTAAAACTTTTTGGTATGACACTGAAGAGCCTGGGCCATGATGTTGTTGTTCCGGTCTTCGGAACACGAAACTGGATAAAAATATCCCTAAAAATCAGACATGTTGTGGAAAAAGAAGGTGCAGATGTTATCCACATATTCAACGTACCTGACATAATTTATCACGGCCTGCCTAAGCTCAAAGGCAATTCTTTCTCGAATCTGATATATGATTACAGATCACCCTGGGGAATTGAGACAGGTATTAACTTCGGTCCTCTAGCCAGGAATATATGCGAGCGTTTTGAGAATGAGCTGGCAAGAGGAGCCGATATTCTTACCACCCCCAATATGCCCCTGGGACAAAAGGTTTCATCCTATCCGGGAGCCTCGGGCAAACCTCTATTCATCATTCCAAACTATCCTTCAAGAAGCCTCATCCAATGTGCTGATAGCTCTGTCGTGCAGGATAAAAATGAAGGGGCCATAATTTTTGTGGGAAGAATCAGCAGACAAGAAGGAATAAGAAATCTACTGAATCTGGCCCGAAAGATGCCTGAAGAAAAATTCTGGATAGTAGGAGATGGGCCTTTTTCGCGCTACTACCTGCATAGGAAGCCAGATAATGTGAAGTTCTTTGGCTGGCAATCTCAAGAACGGGTGGCTTGCCTGGTGAGCAAGGCTAAGATCTGCCTAATCATCCCGGATGAGACGGAAATAACGCATTACGCCACGGAGAAGAGTATCTGGAAGCTCAATGAATATCTGAGCCTGGGAAAGAGAGTGATAGCTTCCGGCATCACAATAGAGGAAAAGAGGAAGAACCTTGTATTAGTCGAAGCGGGTGAAATGGAGCAAGCCATTCGGCAGTATATGGATAAGGAGCCGGAGAAGCTGACAGAGCATGACTTAAGGTACTGGGAATCAAACGATCGCATCATTAAAGAGGTCTACGACCGACTGGAAACGTGAGATTCGAGTTCCCCGATAGAATGTATGTCCGATCCTTTAACCGTGTTGACGCCATGCTCTGCAGCCAGTTCGATCCACCTTTTGGGCGGGAGCATATATTTAGAGTTGACCTCCAGAAGTACATCTTGCGCTCTCATGATTCTCAGAACCTCTACCAGATCAGCTTCTGGTAGATTTATGTGATTCTTGGCCAGAAAGTGACCTGGATGGGCCCAGGCGTTGATGTACTTATTCCTAAGCACTCTCTGCAAGCTCTGCAAGAAGAGATTTTGATCGCGGGGAAAAGAGTGAAAGGCGAAAATGGGATAATCGACTTGCCTTAAGATCTCACTTTCCACATCCAGATCACCACCCGGAAGCACCTTGGCCTCGCAACCGGATAGAATTGTCAGATCAAAGTTCTCGCGGGCATCTTCGATGTCACTTATAAAGCGGTTGAAATCATATGTTAATTCCCTTCGAACATGCTCCGTAAAAGCAATTAGCGGTATTGCCAGTGCTTCTGCTCTGCGACAATACTCCAGGACGCTGCCGCTGCCGTCTGTGTAGCTGGTGTGAACATGCCACTCGCCGGTATGAAGAAGATCTTTGTGCTCTTTCCAGAACTTCATAGAGCTCCAAGTACCTGGTCCTTTATACCCAATCCACCCCAATACCTGAGTATCCTTGTTCCCCAACTTATTTCGAACTCGGGAACGTCCTCCCTCAGGGCGTGCTTGACTGCACCGTAAATTACATTGGCTCCGGCAAAAGTGGCCAGAACCATAGTCCCCTGAATGCGAGGATTAGACTCCAGGAGACGGGGCCTTCCTCGGTCATCGAGCTTGAACTGGAATCCAAATGCGTATTTCAGACCGATCTTCTTGCTCAGCTTTTCGGAAAAATCAATGATATCCCGGTTATATTTTACAGTACCGTCAAAAGTAATGCCCGACACGATTCTATCGCGCGATCTGGGAACGATTGTGAGCTTTCCCGCGCTTAGTACATCCACAGTGTACTCATCTCCAGGCAGATACTCTGTTACTTGCAGAGCAGGAAATCTTTCTCCCAGAATTTCCAGGAGGTCTTTCATCTTCATGTATACACTCGAAGGTTTCTCTTGATAGAACATCTTCTTTCGGTCAGTGGATTCGTCTATAATCCTCAAGCCGCGCATGCCGTTTGATACTGGTGGTTTGACAACCACACGCATTTGCGGCCAGCCGAGCTGCTGCGCATAATCGAGAAGTTCATCCTTGTTGTGGGCGAGATAGAACCTCGGAACAGGAACTCCAATCTCCTGTGCTACACTCAATAGGCTGTTTTTGTCGTTGGCCATATCAATCGCGTTTTTATCCGATACCGCGATAACTGTGCCAGAGATCTCGAATTCATTCTTATGCTCAGCCAGAATAGAGAGCTCGGCCGTGTTCTGGGGAAGCAGTACGTTCACTTGCTCCTTCTTGCAGATATTGAGAAGCTGCGATAGATAATTCTCGCTTGTGGGCTTAGAGATCTTATAGAATCGGTTGCACAGATAACATCCAACTGCATCTTCCCTGATGTCCGTACCCACGGTCCTTATCTTCTTTCCATCGAAATTCTTCTCCAAAGAGTATAGTGTCCCTTTTATGCCAGGAGCTCCGCAACCGGTTACTAGCACAGTTAAATTCTCCAACGTACCACCTCGAAAGCCTCTGCGTAACTG
The DNA here is from genome assembly GCA_023229165.1 of Methanothrix sp. Taxonomy (GTDB): domain Archaea; phylum Halobacteriota; class Methanosarcinia; order Methanotrichales; family Methanotrichaceae; genus Methanothrix. The sequence goes on along the minus strand of JALNZQ010000166.1, from coordinate 3,017 downwards.
GAGTTGCATTGCGTACCGCGGACTTTGGCCAAACCATAGACATACTCAGAGGAGAAGTAGCTGCGTCCCAGCTGCAACTGGGACTTGTAGTGGCTCAAAAGGTCAAGCTTCATATCAATATGAGACTTTTGTAAACGGATAAACAGGTTCGTGTTGAATGCTAATTGGTTCCAGGGCAGTTCGTAACCTATTATGCTTGAGTGCATCTTGAATGCCCTGATAGTCTCGTTGGATATGACTTGATGATCCTGATGATAGTCGTTTAGTGATGGCATCATTACAATATCTGGCTGAAAGCTCTGTCGGATCTTCACGAGGTCTTCAAGAATCTCCTGTCTCTTTTCGTCCATATGTCTCACCCGGAAGTCGCAAATCATGTAGCTTCTCTCTTTCAGTCCAAGATGATTTGCCACTTGAAGAAATTCCTTTTTAAGGGTATCTTTGGGCAGGCCATGTGGCAGAGAGTCCTCGGCTATGGAGAAAACGACCCATAGTAGTTCATGCCCCTCCTCGATCATCTTGGCAATGGATCCACCGCAGCCCAGCTCGGCGTCGTCGGTATGAGGTGAAAGTATTAGAATTTTCATGTATCATCCACTACTGCGCATTTATCTCGCCTTGGAGAAGAGATATCTTTTATATGCATTAACAATTCTCCGATGTATGCTTATTGATAAGAGTTAAGGCTATAAAACCTATGGTGATGGTAATCTTGAATACGACTCGATTTGAGGCTGGTTATGCGAGAATTATTAATTAGCTACAGCAATAAAGCGCTTAGGGTCACCAGAGAAGAAGGCATAACGTCCTTGCTCACGGTCGCCACTTTAAATGCCTTTCAACTAATGTATTTTCCGTTTTGCGCTCGAAGAATGCGGTCAATTACAGGGGATCACGGGTTAGAGGAGGTTGTCGACTTCGCATTCAAATGCGGGTCATCTATTATCAAACCTTTTCAGATCAGAAGCGAAATTTTAGGTCTATTGGAAGAGCTTGAAAAAAATAATAGACCGAAAAGCATTGTAGAGATTGGTACGGCCAGAGGTGGAACGCTTTTTCTTTTCACCAGGGTTGCCACAGATAATGCCACATTCATCAGCATAGACCTGATGAATAGAGATTATTTAGGAGGCTATCCGAAATGGAAGACGAACTTTTACAAGTCTTTTGCTCAAAAAAAACAGAAAATCCACTTACTTAGAGCAGACTCCCACGATACTGCGACATTAAAGGATGTGAAAAGCATATTGGATGGCAATAAAGTCGATTTGCTCTTTATAGACGGAGATCATACTTACAAGGGGGTCAAGAGAGATTTCGAGCTCTACAGCCCCCTGGTTCGCAGCGGAGGCATAGTTGCTTTTCACGATATTGGACAACCTAAAGAAGGGACCCACGGGGTCAATGAATTCTGGAAGGAGATAAAGGATCGGTTCGATCATAGAGAGATAATCGAGGATATAAAACAAGGCTGGGCAGGCATAGGTCTTCTTTATATCAAATAAGGGTGATTTCCGGGCAGATTGCCGAAAAATAAAAAATGTGATGCCGGTGCCGAGATGTCTCACTCCACCGTCACGCACTTGGCAAGGTTACGAGGCTTGTCAATGGGCAAGCCGAGCTTGTTTGCTGTATAATAGGAGAGAAGCTGCACGGCCACGGTGCACAGCACTGCAGAGTAGATAGGCTGTGTCTGTGGCAACTCAATCACACGGCTGGCCACCTTGGCGATATCCGGATCTCCTTCTGTGGCCAGGGCAATTACATCTGCGCCGCGTGCTCTAACCTCTTTGATGTTGGACTGAATCTTCTTACCGCAGGTAGCTAAAGCCACTACGGGCGTCTTTTCCGTGATCAATGCCAGCGGTCCGTGCTTGAGCTCGCCTCCTGCGTAGCCCTCCGATGGGATATAGGCGATCTCCTTCATCTTCAAAGCGCCTTCAAGAGAGATAGGATAGAGATAGTCCCTGCCGATGAAGAAGTAGCAGCTTGCGCCTGCATAAATCTCGGCGATCTTTCTGATCTCGTCCCTCTTCTCCAAAACCCTCTGCACCAGGCCGGGAAGCTTTGTAAGCTCAATAAGCATCTTTCTCGCCTGATCGGGCGTCAGATGGTCTCGCGCACGGCCCAGACGTATGGCCAGCAAAATGATGGCCACGAGCTGAGCGGTGAAGGTCTTGGTGGCAGCCACACCGATCTCCGGGCCGCAGCGAGTGTAAACCGTGCCGTCCACCAGCTCGGTCACAGTTGAGCCCACTACATTGGTTATAGCCAGGCTCCGTCCGCCACAGGTCTTGGCCTTCTTCAGCGCCATTAGAGTATCGGCTGTCTCTCCGGACTGAGTTATTCCCAAAAGGAGCGTGCTGGGCAGCACCTGAAGATTCAAAAATTCGGATGCCACCTCTACATCCACTGACAGACCGGCGGCACGAGCAAACAGGTTCTTGGCCAGCATTCCGGCATGGTAGGAGGTGCCGCAGGCGATGATGGTCACCCTTTCCAGGCCTTTTATCTCTTCATCGCTCATGCCCAATTTGAGCCGCACATCCCCGTCTATCTCAGAGATGCGCCCGGCGATGGTCTCGCGAATGGCCCGCGGCTGCTCATGGATCTCTTTGAGCATGAAATGCTGATAGCCGCCCTTTTCCGCGGCATTTGCATCCCAGGTAACACGCTCGATCTCCACCTGACGAGGTTGGCCGCCACTATCCATTATCTCAACCCTGTCCACAAAGATGCGAGCGATCTCTCCGTCCTTCATGCGTATGACGTCTTTGGTATAAGGAAGAAGCGCGGGAACATCGGATGCCACATAGATTGCAGCTTTGCCTTTGCCCAGCACCAGAGGGCTGTCCTTTCTGGCGCAGACCAAATAGGGTGAACTGGCAGCGAGCACGGCCACGGCATAGGAGCCTTCCACATGCTCCAAAGCCCTGCAAACGGCTGCGTAAAGATCGCCCTTAAAATAAAAGTGAATTAGATGCGCCAGGGCCTCGCTGTCCGTCTCGGAAGTAAAC
>JALNZQ010000165.1 GCA_023229165.1 Methanothrix sp. | reverse complement strand
AATACCTGCAAAGCCATCCGGCAGTGGCCTGGGTCAATTATCCTGGTCTCGAGAGCCACCCCAGCCATGCTTTAGCTGTGAAGTATCTGAAGGGCAAGTACAACGCTATCCTAGGATTCGGAATCAAGGGCGGCCTTCCCGCTGCCAAGAAGTTCATTGAGTCCTTAAACCTGCTCAGCCATCTGGCTAACATCGGCGACTCCAAGAGCCTGGTCATCCATCCGGCATCCACCACCCACCAGCAGTTGACGCCCGCCGAGCAGGAGGCCACAGGAGTCACGGCCGACTTCATTCGCGTATCTGTGGGCATCGAGGACGTCGAGGACATCATTGCAGATCTCGATCAGGCTCTGGCCAAGGCGGTGCTATGAAACGGGAATCCGCGGGCCTGGTCGAGACCCAATGCTACTCTATTGCGGAAGAGATAGTGCTGGAGCATGGCGGCCGGCTCGCCCGGGCCACGGTGGCCTACGAAACTTATGGCAAGCTGAATAAAGAAAAGAGCAATGCCATCCTCATCTGTCATGCCCTCTCCGGAGATGCCCATGCCGGGGGCTGGCATAAAGGCAATGAGAAGCCAGGCTGGTGGGACATTATTATCGGTCCGGGGAAAGCCCTGGATACCGATAATTTTTTTGTGATATGCTCCAATGTCCTGGGAGGATGCAAGGGCACTACCGGCCCCTCGTCTCTAAATCCCAAGACGGGAAAACCTTACGGCCTGGACTTTCCGTTCATCACTGTAAAGGATATGGTGGATGTCCAAAAGAAGCTCCTGGACCATTTGGGTGTCGATAAGCTATTCGCAGTCATCGGCGGATCCTTTGGCGGAATGCAGGTTTTGCAATGGTGTGTATCCTATCCGGAGATGGTGCGCCTGGCCGTGCCCATAGCCACCAGTGCCTACTCCTCGCCCCAGCAGATCGCCTTCAATGAAGTGGGCCGCAGAGCGATAACTTCGGACCCTGACTGGAACGATGGCAACTACTACGGTCGGACTCCTCCCGCCAGCGGTCTATCGCTGGCCAGGATGATTGGAACCATCACATACCTTTCCGATGAGTCCATGCACCAGAAGTTCGGCAGGCGCCTGCAGGGCAAGACGGATTTTGGCTTCGACTTAGCTTCATTCGACTTTCAGGTGGAGAGCTACCTGAGGTACCACGGCGATACATTTGTGAAACGCTTCGATGCCAATTCATATCTCTACATCACCAAGGCCATTGATTACTTCGACCTGACGAAACGCGGCACTCTATCATTAGCTGAGGCCTTCAAGGATGTGAGGGCAAAGTTCCTGGTCATATCCATAAGCTCCGACTGGCTCTTTCCGTCTTACCAGTGCAAAGAGATCGCCGATGCTCTCAGTGCCAATGATCTCGATGTGCGGCACTGCGTGATCAGATCAAACTACGGGCATGATGCATTTCTCCTGGAATCCGGGCAGATGAACTATACCATTCAGAATTTTCTCTCCCGCAGATCCGTAGGAGATGTGATGATCAAGGATGTAGTAACCATCCGGCAGGGCTCCAGTGTGGAGGAGGCAGCGAGGATCATGATGACCGAAGGCGTAACTCACCTGCCGGTGACAGACGAGGACGGAAAGCTGGCGGGGATTGTCACTGCATGGGATGTATCCAAGGCCGTGGCCTTGAAGTACACGCTGCTGGAAGAGATAATGACCCGCAATGTGGTTATCTCCGCCCAGGAAGACCCGGTCGAGCGAGCTGCTAAGAGCATGAATGAGCACAACATCTCGGCTTTGCCCGTGGTAGATGCAAACCAAAGGGTGATCGGCATGATAACAAGCGACGGAGTCAGCCGGCTCGTGAGCGTATGCAGATGATTAATTTTGAGGATTAATGATCGTACATATCAGAGCGTTTGCGAACTTTCGGGAGATTCTGGGAAAAGATTCGCGGGTGGAGCTGGAGGATGGGTCCACAGTCAAGGATCTTCTGAATAGCCTTTGTGCATCCCACCAGAGAATGAATTCTTCCATATTTGATGAGTCAGGCAATGTCCGAGAGTATGTTATTCTCATGAAAAACAGAAAATATGTAGATTCTCTAGAAGGGCTGAAGACAACGCTTTTTGAAGGCGACGAAGTGGCCATATTGCCGCCGATTGCAGGAGGATGATTCGCTAGGATTTTATAAAAAAATTTAAAAATAGAAACCATAATCGTCCTCATCCAGGGTTTCCTGTGGCGATGGTGTTTGTGGCAGCGTATCCAAATGCTCTTGTGTGATTTTAGTGTAAGGATGCTCTCCGCCTAAATTATCGCGAAATATTCCCAGCGCCCTCGCGAAGAAGGAGCGCGCCTCAGCGCTCTCGCCCTGGGCTCTTGCCGTATTGCCGAGAGAATTCAAGATTATTGCCACATCGAGATGATTTTTCCCGGATAATGACTCCATGATTTGTTGCGCCCGTTGATAGTGTGATCGAGCCTCGCTATAGCCCCCTAAATCGCTGAGCAGATCGCCTAGAATGCAGGATCGCAAGGCAACTTCCGGATGAATGGGTCCGAAAGAGGCTTCGGCAACCTCCAATGCCTGTAGGAAATGAAGATAAGCATCTTTTGTATTTCCCTGGGCCTTGAGCGTTCGCCCCAAATTGTTTAAGGTTATACCTACGTGGGAGTGCCATTGGCCATGTTCCGCCTCTTCCGTCTTTAGATCTTCTTCATAGTGCGACCGGGCTAAAGTCAAATTTTCGCTTATCTCGTAAAACGGCCCGAGGCTGATGGCATTCCAGGTGGTCGGAGAATTGATTCTGCCAGGGGTTTGCCTTATCGTCTCTATTTTCGAAGAGTTCGATTCCTCCTTAACAAAGTAGATCCCTCATTTACAGGTCACCATACCATACTACTATTGGAAACTCTTTAAAGACTCGCATGGAGGCAAAATTTGCTTGGCTCAGAGCAATTCGAGTGCTTCTCTGCCGGTAAGGCCGACCTTCAATCCCAGCTTCTCTGCAGCGGGATTTACTTCCTTGACTATGCCCTGCAAAAGGTCCTCGATGGTGGCAATCGAACTGCCCTGGGCCGGCCTGACCTTTGCTGCCGGGTAGCCGAAGTTGTTTAAAGCAGCGACATCAAAGGCCCCGCAGCCCACCATTCCCACATCGGTGACGACGTTGACGAGATTTACCGGTCCGAGAGCGATAACATATCCATCTGCCTGCTTTGCATTTAGCTGCATTTTTATGTGTTCCATGTCACTTCACCCAATTTTCCGATCGCTATCTGAATGCCAGGATTAATAAAATTGCCCATTGCATTTCAAGTCTCTTTTTTCACAATTTTAAAAAAGCATTAATTGAAAATATGCTAAAAAATATGACTATGCAGTCATCACCTCCAGAGATGTGGCGTTAAGGCCGTAGAGGCTCTGGCGTGCGTCTTGGAAGTAGAATCTCTTTAAAAGGAGGTTCTCTTCCTTCAGCCTGGTTAAGGCGTATCTGACTGTTCTGGCGGGAAGGTAGGTCTTGTTTATGATCTCCTTTTGGGTCAAAAGGCTTCCTGATTCCAGCACCTTGATAACCAGCTTGGCCGATGGCGGCAAGCGGTCCAGGTTCAAGCTATGCGGCTCTAATTCCGCGCCAGCAAAGACGATCCCTCATTTTCATATCACCGATCACAATTGTTAACTGAGGAGTTATTTATAACTTTGTACTGGGGCAATAAGATTTATCCCAAAATATCGATAAGGCCAAAAGGCGCAGGGATACAATGATCGATCTGTTTCTGCAGCTTTTCCCAGGAAGCCAGCGATCGAGCCCCTATCGGCCCGATCAATAGGTGCCCGATTATTTTAGCACCCTGGCAGAACGTGATTTGGATAGACCCAAATCCAAAGATGGCATCGCCATTTTACTCTGCCACCACCCCCATGGTCTCCGGATTCAGTCCATAGAGGCTCTGGCGCGCATCCTGGAAATAGAAGCGCTCTTGAAGGATATGCTGCTCCTTCAATCGGTTCAGGGCGTACCTCACGGTCCTTTGCGGAAGATATGTCTTGGTGACGATGTTTTTTTGCGTCAGAAGTATCCCTGATTCCAGCACTTTAAAGACAAGCTTTGCCGACGGCGGCAGATGCTCTATCTTTGTGCTGGTCTGTTCATTTTTGGTTTCTGCAAAGTCGATCCCTCATTTTGTATTTCGCCGATCTGCACCTATCACTTCAGACATTAATAAACCTGCTATTGCGGCAATAATGGCTCTCATGCGCCGGTGTTATGCAGAAAATATGAAGACAAGAAAATCAGTACCCATACGCTTTGCCTGTCATTTCCTCTATCTCGACTTTGATGATTGCGGTGCGCTTGAGGGTGTCTTGCGGATATACAAAGGGTTCTTGCTGATAATGCCTCATTATCAGGTCCAGAGAATGGCGTCTATCCTCCAGGGCCTCTACGAAAGAGGCATTGCCAAATCCAATTACACTCCTGTATCGCATATTGCAGTGATCGCCGGATCTGACAATCTCCCAATCGATGTCCATCTCAAAACTTACCCTGGGATTTTTCTTAAGAATCTCCAGCTTTCGCCCTTCGGTAGCCGAATGAAAATAGAGGGCTCCCTTCTCATATCCAAAACATAGAGGCACAACGTATGGCGCACATTCGTCGCACATCGCCAGCCTGCACACGCATGCTCTGTCAATTATCGATTCCATTTCCTTTGGATCGCAGATCTCTCTTTCTTTTTTCCTCATACTGCGTCACCTTTTTCGGTTCATCGATATATATCCAGAAGGAGGGGTTCTCCTCTCATGGGTAAACCCACAGATTAATTTAGCACCAGTTGAATTCCCTAATACAGAGGTCAATAGCATTATGCCGTCAACAAGCCGTCGCCTGGAATATTTCTCAGAATCGGTCATCCGCAAAATGACCAGAATTGCCAACGCCCATGGAGCCGTCAACCTCTCTCAGGGCTTTCCGGATTTCCAGCCGCCAGAGCCCCTTTTGCGGGCTCTCGAAGATGTAGCCATGAAGGGACCGCATCAGTATGCAGTAACCTGGGGTGCTCAAAATTTCCGTGAAGCTCTGGCTAAAAAGCAGTCCAGGTTTATGGGCATGCCCATCGACCCAGAGAGAGAGATCGTCGTCACCTGCGGAAGCACAGAGGCCATGATGGCCGCCATGATGACCGTCTGCAATCCCGGAGACAAAGTTGTTGTGTTTTCGCCCTTCTATGAGAATTATGGTGCGGATGCCATACTGTCCGGTGCAGAGCCGATCTTTGTGCCTTTGCATCCTCCTGACTTCTCATTTGATGAAGAAGAGCTGAGACGGGCATTTGAGCAGAGGCCCAAGGCATTGATTCTGTGCAACCCCTCCAATCCTACTGGAAAGGTTTTCACTCTGGAAGAGCTGCAATTCATTGCAGAGCTGGCTGATCGGTATGATGTATTCGTAATAACCGATGAGGTCTACGAGCATATTGTCTACAAGCCGTTCAAGCATATCTATTTCGCATCTCTGCCGGGCATGTTTGAGCGGACCGTTTCCTGCAGCTCCCTGTCCAAGACATATTCCATCACAGGCTGGAGGCTGGGATATCTGATAGCTCCACCGGCTATCATCGATGGCGCGAGAAAAGTGCATGATTTTCTGACGGTAGGCGCGCCGGCACCCTTGCAGGAGGCGGCAGTCACGGCACTTGGCTTTCCTGATGAATATTATGAGGGGCTATGCAAGATGTACACGGAGAAAAGAGACTTCTTCATCAAAGGGCTGGATGAGGAAGGGCTCACGTACACCTATCCCCAGGGAGCCTATTATGTATTGATGGATATATCCGAGTTCGGATGTACTGACGATACTGCCTTTTGTGAATGGATGGCAAAGGAAGTGGGCGTGGCTGCCGTTCCTGGCTCCAGCTTTTTCCGGGAGGATGTTAGACATTTGATACGCTTCCACTTCGCCAAGAAAATGGATACTTTGGAGGAGGCCCTGCAAAAACTCTCCACACTGAGGAGCAAAGCCAAAAGAGGAATCTCGTGATTGAGATACGCTGTAGGATACGCCGACATGGAAGAGCAGGCCGGTGGAATTCATAAACCATCTCAAGAACCTTGAGTAAGATACATGGATTACGATTCCACACCAGAGTTTCATGCTCAGTTTTTAAAGCTCCCCCCGGATTGTAGAGTCCCGAATGTTTGGACTTTATATACTCGGCCCGTATGTTTAAATTCTGTTTTCAACATTTAATTCAGT
>JALNZQ010000006.1:5921-26589 GCA_023229165.1 Methanothrix sp. | reverse complement strand
CAGGAGAAAGCAAGACAACATGCAAGTTATTGGAGGACAGTATTGTCCATGCAAAGCATCCCACATTCCGCAATTCACTTCATCCCATAATATTTTTTGCACTCGCTACCCAATAATTCGAGAATAGTGATTTGTGGTTCACTGAGATGAACTATGGTTTTGATGATCGTCCCACCATCCGTAATAGCCGATACAATCACGCCCATAAATATCTCAAAGACCCAGTGCATAGTGGGTTGCTGAGTTGGTTTATTTAGCTGATTAGGAATGGTCTGCTCTGTCTCCTTGAGTTCTTGCCTGAGCTTCCATTCAGCGAATGAATATATGAGAAGACTCAGGACCATGATCATGCAAAGTGCTTCAATCCGCTCCTCTTTTTTGAGATAGACCTCGGAAACGTGAAAGCTTTTATCCTTCAAGAATCGGAATCCGCGTTCCACCGCTTGCTGTCCTTTGTAATAATTTAGCATGACCTCTGGGTCAAGATCAACCTTATTGCTTGCTAAAACAAACTTGCCGAAGTTTTTGCGTGCTTCTATTAGAGCATCCTTGTTGAGCTCTATCTCGCCTTCAATCATGTAGCTCACGTTTAAAAGCTCATCTTTTTTTGGACGTCCTCGTTTCTTTTCTGCTTTTTCCATGACCGGCATGACCTGCACATTCTTGAGCTGATGATGTGGGTGCGCAGATTGCCATAATATCAAATCATTATCTGCGTCCGGTACGCAGGCAAATTTTTTTCTCATTAGCTTTTTAAGATCTTTTTCGGACTCAATCGTCTCTTTTTCAATTTTTCTCTCGAATGTTTTTTCGTTCCTATTTTTCATTTCTTCAGACCAAACAACAACCGCACGCTGAGGGACATCACCATAAATGATATCTGTGGCGAAAAAAGCATATCTTGGATCACTGCCAGGAACCATATTTAAGTTGGAGTTAAGTAGCCTTTGAGCTTCTGCTACCGTGGCAGGTATGTGCGTAATCCACTTTGTTTCTGTTCCCAGTAGCTTGATATTTTCTTCAGTGTACAAAGCGCTATCTGCAATCCAATAGCTCTCATCGTCTAAATCGATTGCATGTTGCGTTTTTTGGATCATTTCCATTATGCTCTTCTTATCTGACTTATTTCCTGAGTATGCTTTAACAAAGAGCGGCAAACCAAATTGATTTGTAACCATGCCGAGAACGAACCTCTTCAGATCCATTCTACCGTCTTTGGCATGGCCAAAAGTAATCTGGATCGAGTCAGTACCGTCTGGAGCATCATTCTCATATTTTCCAGAGACGCTGAAGTTCGTAGTATCTACATGGATCCGTTGAGTCCCAAAGGAAAATTGTCTCATGATCTGCAAAGAGATCTCATTGAATAGCTCTGTCGCACCGTATTCGTAAATCGCGTCAAGTGTCCTGCCAACGACATCATCATTGAGGTCTGCTGGAAGGATGTCTTTGCCAAGCAACTTTTCTGTAGGAATCGTCATGAAAAAGTTGGGAAATAGGTATAGTCGCTGACTCGTGAAACCCAAGCCATTCAGGATCATGGCCTTGATAATCACTGAATGGAGGAGATTTCGCGACCCCCGTTTGGGAAGTATCCTATCGATTACTTCCGCTATATTCAATTTGTCGAATATGCCTGCAACTATGCCAAGGTGACCTATCAAATAAGATTGGACATCCATTTCCATGCTACTTCCCTTCTTGGAAGCGCTAGGTAGATGTTATTAAAAAATCTTTCCGATATTAACCAGAGGCTAATACCAGAGTATTGAATGCGAAGCGCGGAATGTGGGATATAACAAAAACAGCCAAAAAAAAGCCAGGCAGAAAGGCCCGGCATCGGAAGACGGAATGGACGAGGTCATTCCAGATCTCTTGGAACTAACACCTACTTTCTAGCTGATTGATAGCTGTACCCGCGAGTCGGAGCCTGAGGTTTCTTTGAAGCTTCCATCTCCATAGTAGTAGATGTATATATCTCCAATCTGTTTTACCTTCCCATCACCGTAGTAATAGAGATATACGTCTCCTATCTGTTTTAAATTCCTATCCCCATAATAATATAAATATAAGTCTGCGATCTGTTTTAGCATGCCCTCGCCGTAGTAATAGAGATATACGTCTCCTATCTGCTTTGCCTTTCGATCACCATAATAATATAAATACAAGTCTGCGATCTGTTTTAGCATGCCTTCGCCGTAGTAATAAAGATATACGTCTCCGATTTGTTTTATCTTGCCATCCCCATAATAATAAACCGTTCCCTGTCCGTTTGCCTGCAATATGTTTCCCACACCATCAATTGCAGCCGTTATTGGCAAAGATGTCAGACTTATCTTGCCTATCGTACCCACGCCATCCATGTCAACAATCATCCCATTTTGCGGGAATTGTACCTGGACGATCTGGCCGTTATTCACCGTCATCTGTAGAGTTGCCGAGCAAAGCGTAACACTAATCAATGCAAGTGAGAGCAGAATTAGTGCCAGCCTTGCAGCAAAGTTTCTTCTAATTCCGGACATTTAAATCTCCTGCTTTTTATAGGTTATATACTAACATAGCGAAATTAGATTTTAATTAAACTCACTAATTCTCTCATTAATGTATATGTACATTTTGCACGAAACCCATGCGTCCACTCTTCCAGGAGCTTAGGCTAATGCCTGGCGCAACAGGCTGCCAGAGCTTCAAAATAGACTCGTCCTTAAAAAGCACTTTCAAAAAAGCACGGCAAGATCAATTGCCGATAGAGGAAAGACGCCCGGAACCTTTGTTCCGCCGTCTATCCGCCTTTCGGGACGGGCACCTCGTCCACACCGCAGGCGGCAATCTTCTCGGCAAGCTTTGCCAGCACATCCTTTCTCATGCCGCCCACGAACTTGATTGATCCCACCACCAAGTGGCCACCTCCGGAGACGCCGCCATTGGGAATCTCTTCCATCAGCTCTTTTACCATTCTAGGAATATTCATTTTCACGGCCTTACTGCGCAGCACGGCAAAGTCCGGACCGTAGCCAATGGTCACTACCGGCTTTCCTGCATACTTTTTGCAGAGTCTATCGTGCACCTCGCCTGAGGTCTTGCCGGGCGGAGGGAAGGTGAACTTGTGGGCGAAGTTCTCCACATCCAGCACATTCATGATAATGCCATTGGGCAGTTTTGTGCTCTTCACATTGCCCATAGAGGCGCGAAGCTGCTCGTCAATCGCAGCGTTGGCCTGCTCGCACAGAAGCTCCACTATCCTCTGGTGCCGGTCTAGCCGGCCCAGGCATAAAATGTCGTTTATCATCCCTCGCCCGTCATTGAAGCGCTGCCAGAACGCCTCGTAGTCCAAGGCCAGAGCAACCTTCTTGAGATCCTCTCGGCTGTACTTGTCCTCGACCAGCTTTATGTAGGCAGCCGCTTCCGGCGCTTCGCTTCTGTCGCCCACTGCTGAGACCGCAGGGAAGTGCTTGATCTTGCTCTCCACTGGGGGGTAGATCATGCGGGCGATCTCTGTGGCCAGCATGCCTGTAGTCAGGCCGAAGTCGCCGCCCTGATGGGCTGGATTGACATGAGCGATGAGATACTGGTCAACAATCTTGTGGGGATGATGGTGATCGACGACCAGCATATCCATTCCGTAGACCTGAGCCTGACGCATGGCCGGAACATCTTCTTCCGTGGAGCCGTTGTCCATCAAAACGATGAGCGGCATCTTTTGGCCGTGCCGGGTCTGATCCTCCAGAGCATAGGTCAGATCCTTGGTCACATCCTCCAGCTCGTAAAAGGGCGCTTTGCTGGGGGCGCGCCGGTAGTTGTGGTACTCTGCATCAGACCCGCCTACCTCCGTGATGAGCGGCAAAATCGCCATCTCGATGGCTACCGCCGCTGTGATGCCGTCGGCATCGGCGTGATGGCGCACTACGATGGGCTGGGACTTGAGAACCGCCCGGCGAATCTCCTTGGCCACTTGCTTCATGGCCGGGAGAAGCCGGGTCAAGATCTCGCTTTTCACCAGAAATTCGGTCTCTGAGGGTTCAGCGCGCCGGTCAATCGCCTGTTCAATCAGCTCCTTGACGCTGGATGCCTCTCCACCCCAAAGGCGCTTCATGGACTTGATCTCGACCTGCACCTGATTGTTGCGCAGGCTTACCTCGCCGATGACCCGCACCATCATCTCGTTGTCGATATCGGCGTAGGCCCGCACGCCGGCCCGCTCAAATGCGGCACAAAATACCAGTCCGCAATCGTCCGCAATGGTGAATATGGTGGGGCCCCCCGTCTGCTTGACCTGGATGACTTCTCCCTTGATCATGATCTGCTTTCCAACCAACTTTTGCAGATCTGCAGTCTTGGATATAGGAAGCTCCTTTTCCACCTCAATAGTGTTGTACTCCTTCAGCTCGGCCGGCTCCAGTTCGATATTGCCGTTAGCTAGAATATTTCGCACCGTGACGAAGATGCAGTCGCCCACCTCAGGCTTGCTCTTCAGGTATTTGTTGTGGGCGAGGCCCCTTACGCTCTCGGATAGATCCACAAAGGCCCCAAAGCTGGCGAGGCCATTGACCTTTCCCTGATAAATCTCGCCTATAACGACATCTCTGACATCACAAGCAGGATCGAGAATATGCACTAGCGGCTTTTTGGCACAGCGCTCACATAGCTCCTTTTTGCTGGAAAGCTTGGACTTACACACTACGCACAGGTACTCGCGTCCCAGGCCCGCGCAGGTCGGGCAGCTCTCTGTTACCGGCATCTTGCCCGAGCCTTGGCAGACGCTGCATTTCGTGGAGCCGCTATCAATAAGCTCATTCATATCCTTGTCCGTTGCCTCTCCCAGAGAGATGGACTCGGTCTTTCCGCTGCCACTGCAGTTGGGACAGGGCTTCTCTCCTACCACCAGGTAGCCCTTGCCCCGACAAATCTCGCACAGGTTCATCCAGGAGATTGACGCACCTTTGGAATTTAGCTATTTTGCAAGGGTCCGGCTACGGCGCTAAAAAAAGGAGGCCAATTAAGACTAAATAAGATGCCAGCCCTCCCGCGGCCATGCGAGTCGTGGTTTTGCGCATCGGCCACCGGCCGGAGAGAGACAAGAGGATCACCACCCATGTTGGCCTGGTGGCCAGGGCCTTTGGAGCGGAAGAGATGCTACTCTCCGGGCGCGACTCTCACGTGGAAGAGAGCCTGGCCGATGTGGCAGAGCGCTGGGGAGGAAGCTTTTGCCTCCGGGCAGATGTCTCATGGAAGGGAGAGACTGTACGCTGGAAAGAGGCGGGAGGAAAGGTGGTTCACCTCACCATGTACGGCTCCAACCTGCCCGATGTGATCGACGAGATTCGCGAATGTGACAATATCCTGGTAGTTGTGGGCGCAGAGAAGGTTCCGGCCGAGATGTACGATCTGGCGGACTGGAATGTGGCCGTGGGCAACCAGCCCCATTCCGAGGTGGCGGCGCTGGCGGTCTTTCTGGACCGGCTCTTCATGGGCAGAGAGCTTCATGATGCATTTGAGGGAGGACTTAAGATTGTGCCCTCGCCTCACGGAAAACATGTATTGTATCCGGAATAAACACTATGAGAATACTGGTAATAGGCATCAACATCAGACACATTGCCAAATCCGCTAGCCTGGCCGGCCATGAGGTTTTCGCGGTCGATTGTTACTGCGATGTTGACCTGGCCGGATGGGCAAAAGAGACGGCTAAAATGCCGCGCGAAGGAGCGGAAGCACATCTTTCGTTTTATTTGGAAAAGTTTCACCCGGATGCAGCCGTCCTGGGACCGGGCCTGGAAGAAGCGTCTGTCCGGGGTGTGCCTGTGCTCAATAACCCGCCCGAAAAAACGGCTCAGGTCTCAGATAAACTCTGGCTGGCGAGCTGGCTGGAAGAGAAGGGCTTTCCCTTCATAAAGACGCAGCTTGTCGATGTCGCAAATAATCTGAGTTATCCCTTTCTTGTCAAGCCGCGCAAGGGCGCAGGGGGAGTGGGATGCAGGATAGTACAGAGGCCCTCAGAGCTGCAAATGCATGAGCGCCTGGGAGCGCCGGGGGGCATAGGAGAAAGCCTCATCGCCCAGAAGCTGATCATTGGCCGGCCCGCCAGCGTCTCGGTCATTGGGAACGGTTGCGAGGCGCGCGCCATTGCCGTCAACGAGCAACTCATCGGCCTCTCCTGGGCCGGGGCGAAAGGATTCAGGTACAGCGGGAACATCACGCCCCTCGCTCCTCCCCAATGCGCCATAGGGCAGATGGCGGAAGAGATTATCGCGAAGCTGGGGCTCGTGGGCAGCAATGGAGTTGATTTTTTGCTCACCGAAAAAGGCCCAGTGGTGGTCGAGGTCAATAGCCGCTTTCAGGGCAGCCTGGATACGGTGGAATTGTCCGGCGGGGACAATGTCTTCCAGGCCCATCTCCAGTCCTTTTCGGGAAGGCTGCCAAAGCGGCCAGCTGAGTATCGCCGCACAGCAGGCAGAATCATAATCTATGCCCCCCGTGATCTGACCATCAAGGAGGATCTGGTCAGAGACTGGACAGCAGATGTGCCCGGGAAGGGATCGCGAATCGCCGCAGATGATCCAATCCTGTCCATAATGGCCCAGGGATCAAGTAGAGACGAGGTAATGGCCCAGCTAAAGACGAGAGCAGTAATGCTCGGAGACCTAATAAAAACAAAATGATAATAATATCAGATTACCAGGATACTACCCTGTAGAACCAGTTGCTGATCAGTGTCCAGGCCTTAACAAAGCCTGATCCTTTCTCCAGCTTTTTTTTGTCACTTTCGCTGTACTTTTTTCCATCCTTCATCCACGAGTCCATGATAACAAGTTATTTCTCGTTTGAATTTAACAATGTCGGTCTACAGCGATAACGCCATTATAGCCATGTGGTATAGGAATCGGTTTTCCGGAATCAGTATAAAAAGATAATGCTTGACAAAGATAATATAACATAAGAGATACTGGTATTGGTAGAGCGAAATGTTGGGGATTAAATGAAGTCACCGGAAAGAATTACCATCGCTTTAGATGAAGAGACAGCAGGCCTGTTCAAGAAGATGAAGGAAGACCTGGGCATGTCACAGAGCGAGCTGATGCGAGAGTCCCTGAAGTTCTTTGGCAAACACAAGATGCTCTTTGACTTCGCCGAGGACAAGAAGGTTTACACCCATGCGGAAATGCTCTCCGCAGGCGAGCATGTGATCATGGATATCGATCACTGGATACTGTTTTTAAGCTTCATTGAAACTCATCCGGACAAGGAAAAGTTCTGGAATCTGCATAGGGAGGTCTGCCGGGCTCATGCCGAGCAATTCAAGCACAAGCTCTTCAATGCAGAGAGCATCCTGAGAAGACTTGAGATCTGCAACCTCTTTAACATGAACAAGACCGGCAAAAGCGAGTTCACCCTCATCTTCGGTTCGGATGCGCCAAAGAAATTCGTGCGCATTGAGCTGGAAGAGATCTTTGCCGGTATGGGCTTCCTGGTTGAGATCAAAGACGACTTCTCAAAGTTGAGGATCAAGGTAATTCATGATCTCTAGCACCATTACGAATTTAAGGAATGAATAAAATTGCACCACCCATGAATCTCAAAACCCAGGTGCAGGGATTCATGGCCAAAAAAGAGGTGCAGCTTAGCGATGAGCTGGCCAAAAAGTACGGCGTTCCCTTAGAGGAGGTAGCCGATGTGGTAAATTCCTTTTTGAAGGATACCTATGGACCGGCGATAAGACAGGCCCAGGCAATTGATCACAAGGTGGGGATGGTGCTGCTCTTTATCGGCAGAAAAGACTGCAACATCTGCAAGAGAAGTGAGCCTATTCTAGAGAGCTTTCTGTCCCGTCACAAGGATTTAGAGCTGGTAAAACTTGACTATTCCCAGCCCTCCGGCCTGCTCTACCATATGATTCACAATCAAGAGAAGGGCATGCTCCCTTTGATCGCTTTTATCTGCCAGGGCGACGTAAGGATGATATTTACCGGAGAGTGCCTTCACCTGGATGTTTATGAAAAATATTATAATGACATGCTAGCCGAATGCAGCCAAAATATATATGCTCATTGAGATTACAGAAGTGCTACGAGGGAGATTATGACCTTAATCGTGCTCAACTTCAAGACCTATCGTGAATCGACCGGCTCAGAGGCTCTACGCCTGGCGGAGATATGCGAGGACATTTCCAGGGATTATTCCGTGCAAATAGTGGTAGTGCCCCAGGTAGCCGACATTCAGACCATCTCAAAGGCCGTAAAGATACCTGTCTATGCTCAGCATGTGGACGGTGTGGGATATGGCGGCTTTACGGGCCATGTGACTGCCGCGTCCTTGAAAGCGGCGGGAGCGGCCGGATCTCTCATCAACCACTCCGAGCGAAGACTCAAGTTGGCTGATATTGAGGCATCCATCTCCGCCGCTCGCCAATCCGGCCTAAAGACGATCGTCTGTACCAACAACGTGGCCACAACTCGTGCCTCGGCCGCACTGGAGCCGGACTATGTGGCTGTGGAGCCGCCGGAGCTGATCGGCAGCGGCATTCCCGTATCCAAGGCCAATCCACTGGTCATTTCTCAGTCCGTTGATGCGGTCAAACGCATTGCCCCAGAGGTAGGTGTGCTCTGCGGTGCGGGAATAACACACGGCGAGGATCTGAGAAGCGCTCTGCAGCTGGGATCGGTTGGGGTCTTGCTCGCTTCCGGAATTATCAAGGCAAAAGACCAGCGCAAGGCTTTAGAAGACCTGGTGACGGGAGCTTCCAAATGATAGCGGTGCACGTTCGTGTCTCGGGCCGAGTGCAGGGCGTTTTCTATCGCGCATTTACCCAGGACCGTGCACGTGCTCTGGGGGTAAAAGGCTGGGTGAGAAACATTCCCAGCGGAGGAGTGGAGGCGGTTTTAGAAGGAGAGAGAAAGCTCGTTGGAGAATTGCTCAAAGCCATGAAGACGGGACCCACGGGAGCCATAATTCTGGGAATGGAGTTCTCGGAGCTGGAAAGCAAAGGGTACGAGGATTTTGAAATAGAATATTGAAGTGTGATCTCATGCTTACCATCAACAGATACAAATGCTGCTACTGCGGTGCCTGCGTCGGAGTCTGCCCGACATGTGCCCTGGAGCTGGTGGAGACCTGGCTTGAGGTCTCGGCAGAGTGTAAAGAGTGCGGCCTGTGCACCAAGATATGCCCAGTGGGAGCCCTGGAGGTCAAGGCATGAAGTGCGACTTGATAGTGGTAGGCGGCGGCCCAGGCGGGTCTATGGCCGCAAAAACGGCCGCCCTGGCCGGCCTCAAGGTCGTCATGCTGGAAAAACGTCAGGAGATCGGCGATCCTGTGCGCTGTGCGGAGGGCGTTAGCAAGAGGGCCTTATGTCGCATGATGAAGCCCGAGCCGGAATGGATATCTTCCGAGGTAAAGGGCGCCAGAATCTATGCACCGGACGGGACGAGCATTGTCATGTCCGAGGACAAGAGCGGCGACGAGGTGGGCTACGTTCTGGAGAGGAAGATCTTCGATCGAGGCCTTGCCATGCAGGCTGCTCAGGCAGGAGCGAAGGTTTTGGTCAAGACCAGAGCAATGGGTCTTTTGAGAAATAATGGAGCCATCAGAGGAGTGTCGTCTCTACGCATTGGCGAGCCCCTGCAGATCGAGGCACCCCTGATCATAGGCGCGGACGGAGTGGAGTCCAAGGTGGGACGCTGGGCAGGCATCGATACCACGTTGAAGCTGCAAGATATCGAATCTTGCGCCCAGTTCCTGGTGCATGATGCATCCATTGATGACGAATACACAGAGTTTTTTTTGGGAAACAGCATCGCTCCCTCAGGATACGCCTGGTCGTTTCCCAAGGGCGAGAAGCTGGCCAACATTGGGCTGGGAATTCAGGGTTCACGGTCCAAGCCCGGCGAAGCTGTGCGGCTGCTGCGACAGTTCATGAAATCACGCTTTCCTAATGGCAAGGTGGTGGAGATGGTCGTGGGAGGAGACCCCTGCTCCGGGCCCATTGACTCAGCAATTGCTGACGGCGTGATGCTGGTGGGAGATGCGGCTCATCAGACCGATCCGCTCACGGGTGGAGGCATTCTCAATGCTATGCGAGCGGGAGTCATAGCCGGAGAGGTAGCGGCAAAAGCTATAGCCGCAGGCAATGTCCGCCGGGATGGACTGCAAGAGTACGAAAACCGCTGGCGAGCCGATTTCGGTAAGACGATAGCCAAGAGCTTCCAGTTCAAAGAGTTCTTCGTCAAGCTGACCGATAATGATCTAAATCAGCTCCTCGGCTCTCTGGCCAAGGAGGACATCACCAAGTTGGATCTGCCCGGCATGCTGCGCGTTCTCTTCCGGTTCAATCCGAAATTGCTCTGGGGGCTGAAAAGCCTGATAATTTAGCCCGTTGGGAGGAGAGAATAGCTCACTATATTTTCTCCTACTGTTTCCTGCACATCGCGAAATTATCGTTTGATTGTCTACACCAGTACCGAGGTGCCATCTTCTCTCTTGGGCAGCCGATTCGTATCGAAAAATACCACTATTTTCTCCTTATCTGCATCAATTGCCGCCACACCCATGTGAAAGATGTAGCGCATGGTCCGTCGTCCGTCCGGAATTTGCAGCTTGTGTTCCCGGCGCAGCAGAATGGCGCTGGCTGCCTGAAGAGAGGGGCTGCTTTGCAGGAATAAAAGGCCGGGCAGGTTGAGATGATGGTGGTTTGTGGAGGGATATCTCTCGCCGATCAATTCGCCCAGTTCTTCGCGATGAATCACCACTTCCTTTTCGCCGCTCTTCACGGCAATCAGGTTCTCGTCGGCATGCACCTGATCGATGTGAGAATGGAGCGCACAAAGGACGTAGCTGTCCCCGCGTCCTTTGTTTTCCTGGGGGAGCAGCGCGTCCAGCTTTTTCATAAAGGGGCGTAGAAGAGGACTGGTCCCGGCAAAGAGAGCCCCGGGGAGGTTTCTAACCTCGGTTCGGACCAGCTCATTGAGATCCTTCTCGCAGACCATTATGGATATCATAATGATGCATTAGCCCGCTGGGAAATATATATTGCTCGATTCTGAGGCTATATCTACAAAATACCGCGGCTAGCTATCCCGAGGGTATCTCATTAAGGCGACAATCGCGGCGTGCTGCCTGCACAACATAATTATTTTCTTAGTAAATAATATGATAATTGAATATATACTGATTCTCCCTAAATTAATTATTTAACCTAATTTTGATATAGGCTAGAGTAAGGCCTGGAAAAATCACTCCGGCTGTGCAACTCCATTAATTGGCATTTGGAAATTGGCACAAATATAAATTCTCAACTCAATGCATTCTTGCCGCGATTGTCACCTAAATGTAAATGCAGTTTGCTTTTAAAATTATTATCTAAAGTATTAGTCTAATTAAGTAAAATTAAAGACATTCCCTTTCAAAACAAATTATTTATATCATTACGTATTTGTGACAAGAAAAATATGGTGACGATTATGAAAGAGTCCACCGTAAAGATCCTGGATGATAAGGACATGGAATTTGTCGAAACGCTTCGATCCCTGAGCGTTCCGCGCAATGTTGCAACGCTCATAACCTTTCTGGCTAATGTGGATGAAGCCTCGTCTCGCGAAATAGAGATGGGCTCTGACCTGCGGCAACCGGAAGTGAGCATTGCCATGCGTACCCTGCGTGACAACAACTGGATAGAAGAGAAAGAAATCAAGCGCGAAGGCAAAGGCAGACCAATGAAGGTCTATTCGCTAAAAGCGGGCATTGATGCGATCATAAAACATTTCGAGGAGGAGAAGATGCACGAGTCTGCCCAGGCTATGGAGAGCATCCAGAGGCTGAAGCAACTCATAGCAACCTAGATAAAACCGGGAGGGAAGTAACACTAAGCGGAGGGACTGGCAAGAACCTCCACCTCGATTTTTGCAGCAATATTGCGGCCGAGCGATATCTTCGAGCTGTTTACCTCAATTACTACCGGCCCGCCAAAGGGCTGAGTGGCAATTTTGCGGATGCGTCTCCCTTTCCGTATGCCCATGGCTTCAAACCTCTTTTCCCAGCCAGCATCACCATTAACGGTTATGACTTCCAGGGTCTGATTGCATGGAGCCTTGGTAAGCTCTGTGTACCCCATTTCTGATATATCCTCAAATCTTACGCCGCATGAGAATGGCTCAGATGCGCACGTTTACACCCCTCTCGCGGAGATATGTCTTCACGTTTCGGATATTCCACTCACCGAAGTGAAATATGCTCGCAGCCAGCGCAGCCGAAGCATCGGTCTTCTTGAAGACCTCCAGCATGTGCTGTGGACTGGCGCAGCCTCCCGAGGCGATCACAGGCACTTTTACCCTTTTGGCCACGGCGCTTGTGAGGGGGATGTCGAAGCCATCATAGGTCCCATCTCGGTCCATGCTGGTGAGAAGAATCTCTCCCGCACCCAAAGATACCGCTTTGCTTGCCCAGGCGATGGCGTCAATACCTGTGAACTGCCTGCCACCATAAAAGGAGCATTCAAACCAACAGGGCCCTTGCTCGGTCTGAACGATCTCCCGGCCTTCTTCTAAAGTGTAGCGCCGCTTGGCATCTATAGCCAGTACGACAGCCTGATTTCCATATCTATCGGATATTTCGCGGATCAGCTCGGGGCGCTTTAGAGCAGAGGTGTTCACAGTGATCTTATCTGCCCCGGCATTGAAGACCTCTCTTGCAGGCTCCACACCATTTATGCCGCCGCCTACGGCTAAAGGCACAAAGACCGATCGCGATGTCTTTTTAATGACGCTCGTCATGGTCTCCCGTCGCTCGTGAGATGCTGTGATGTCCAAAAAGACGATCTCATCGGCACCGTCCGCATAGTATTGGCTGGCCAGCTCCCAAGGAACTCCGGCATACCTTATCTGCTTGAACTCGATGCCCTTGACAACTCGACCACCCGGCACGCCCAGGTCGCAGTCCAAACAGGGAATGATTCTTCTCGCTAACATCGTATGGACCTCACAAAGTTCTCCAGGATTCTCAAGCCCTTGGCACCCGACTTCTCTGGGTGAAACTGAGTGGCAAAGATATTGTCCCAGGCTATCGCCGCAGTAACAGCCACACCATGTTCTGTCGTAGCAACGATCAGCGATTTGTCTTCAGGCAGTCCGTAGTAGGAGTGCACAAAATAAAACATATCGCCCTCTTCGATTCCCTGCAGCATCTCTACAGGGCGCTTGATGGAAAGGCTGTTCCAGCCCATTTGAGGGATCATAACCGATGATGGCAGCTTTACAACTCTGCCCTTTATCCATCCCAATCCTCGGGCGGCAGGGCTTTCTTCGCTCGCCTCAAAGAGTACCTGAAGCCCTATGCAAATGGCAAATATGGGGGTTGCACATTCCCGTGCACTATTAAGAGCACTCTCGAAGCGACAGAGTCGATCCATGCACTGCCCAAAGGCCCCCACACCCGGAACCACAATGCCTTCTGCTCCGGCAAGTTCATCGGGCTCGTTTATAATCTTCGGTGAGCCACCCACATAGTCCAGAGCGTTATAGATGCTGAACAGGTTGCCCATCCCATAATCAACTATGGCAATTGTCATCTTTTTTGTCCTTCTTGCATGTGCACCAATTGATTCTATCACATTTGGCAAGATCGCCGGAAAAGCTTTTCCGTTAACTGAAATTCATAAAGATTAGGATACGTTCCTACATCGACGTGCCGGACCGGACGACCCTTATGCTATGATGCCATCCAAAAAACTCTGGCCGGCAAAATCTACCTCTCTGCGAAGCAGCATTTTTGGGGAAACCCTTCTTTTGGCACAAAATCAAAATTTAGTAACTAAGTTTTTTTATGATATTTTAAGAATTCGAAATGCATTGACGATAACAATATTTGATGATGTCTTGCATCACAGATTTCTTACAGGTAATTTATAAATTGAAAAAACTTAAATAGGCCACCATGGCATTTCCGCCCTACTTTATAGTTTATAAAGTTAACCCATAATTTTTAAATAGCTAAGGGTGGACATTTGCCACCATCAGTTAAGCATAAAGATTTGGGTAGATGCTATACGGAGATGCAAAAAATGTCCAAACCGAATCCCTTTGAGATATCCCAGAAACAACTCGCCGATTGTGCAAAGATTCTGAACCTGGATGCCGGAGTGCATGAGTTTCTCAGGCACCCCAGGCGAGAGTTCCACGTATCTATCCCGGTACGCATGGATGACGGCAACCTGAAGATCTTCCAGGGCTTTAGAGTTCAATACAATGATGCTCTGGGCCCCTGCAAGGGCGGCATTCGATTCCATCCCGATGAGACCGTAGATACTGTGCGCGCTCTCTCTGCCTGGATGACCTGGAAGTGTTCTCTTCTCGGCCTGCCCCTGGGCGGCGGCAAAGGCGGAGTCATCTGCAACCCCAAGGAGATGTCCATGGGCGAACAGGAACGCCTCTGCCGGGGCTACATAGATGCACTGTGGCAAAACATCGGTCCGGATAAGGACGTTCCCGCTCCCGATGTTTACACCACTCCTCAGATGATGGCCTGGATGATGGATCAGTTCTCCCTGCATACCGGATCAAACAGCTTCGGATTCATCACCGGCAAGCCTTTGGTCGTAGGCGGATCCCTGGGCAGAGGCGATTCCACAGCACGCGGCGGCCTGTTCACCCTCCGAGAGGCAGCCAAGGAGCTTAACATCAACCTTGCCAAGTCCACCGTGGCCATTCAGGGATACGGCAATGCCGGTAGCTTTGCCCATTCGCTGGTCAAAGAGCTCTTCGGCAGCAAGGTAGTCGCAGTCAGCGACTCCAAGGGCGGCGCGTTCAATGCAGCCGGCATAGAAGCCGATGTGGCAGCTCGCGTCAAGGCGGAGACATCATCAGTCGCCAATATCCCCGGCGCCAAGAAGATCAGCAATGAAGAGATCCTGGAGCTGGATGTGGACATTCTCATTGCAGCCGCTTTGGAGAACGTCATAACCAAGGATAATGCCGGAAAGATCAAGGCCAAGGTCATCATTGAGCTGGCCAACGGCCCCACCACACCGGAAGCTGACGCCATTCTCTTCAAGAACAAGGTGCATGTCATACCCGACTTCCTGGCCAATGCCGGTGGCGTGACCGTCTCTTACTTTGAGATGGTTCAGAACATCGCCCGCTACAACTGGACTCTCGATGAGGTCTACACGCGGCTCGATGAGAGGATGACTGTAGCCTATCAGGCCGTCCTTGCCGCCTCCAAGAAGTACAAGGTAAACATGCGCCAGGCAGCCTACACCGTAGCTGTGTCCCGGGTCGTCGAGGCCATGAAGATACGCGGCTGGGCTTAAAAGAGAAGAATCCTGATTAGATCAAAACCACCAGCATCAGAGGTGCTTTGCGCCCTCCCCTCGGCAAGAGCCTATTATAGGGACGCAAAGACCTCATATTTTTAATTATTTTCAATAGATGTGTGCGCTCTTTTCTAAACGATATCGTTCATCATCGGCGATGATAGAATTCTCTGGGATGGCTGCCCGTTCGAGATATGGGAGGGTTGGGCAAAGTCGATAGCTAAACAGGTAGGAGGAAAAGATGGTCGTGGTCGACTCTTGCCCGTACAGCAGTCGTCATTCAACGATATAAATATGTGGTACAAAACAGCGGATCCTGCAAGAACGTCGTATGACGCTGGTGCCGGCGGCCCTGAGAAGTCCAAAAATTTTATTATTATATTTAATTAAGACTACAATTGCCAGAATAGCTTACACTAGTGCCAGAAATCGGATCAATATTAGTTCTCGAAACTATAAAAATAGTTATATAAAATAATTGAGAGTGAATCGCTTTATTTCTCGCTCCACTCCCCGTCCTTCTTCAACCACTCGTTCATGTCCGCCGACGCGATCTTGCCCGCGCCCATGGCGCTGATCACTGTAGCTCCGCCGCTGGTGATGTCGCCTCCGGCCCAGACACCTTTCATTGTCGTACGGCCCCGCTCGTCCACCACAAGCGTGCCCCGCCTGGTGGTCTTAAGCTGTGGCGTGCTGGCGGCGATGAGGGGATTGGGCACCGTGCCCACGGCGATGACCACCGTATCCACATCCACAACATGCTCCGAGCCCTTCTTCACGCAGGGACTGCGCCGACCGGAGGCGTCCGGCTCGCCCAGCTCCATCTCCACGACCTCCATGCCTTTTACCATGCCCCGCTCATCGCCCAAAAACCGGGTGGGATTGGTGAGGAAGTCAAAGATCACTCCCTCCTCCATGGCGTTCTCCACCTCTTCCAGGCGGGCAGGCATCTCCTCGCGAGAGCGCCGGTAGATGACATGCACCTCATCCGCACCCAGGCGCATGGCAGAGCGGGCCGAATCCATTGCCACGTTTCCTCCGCCCACCACTGCCACCTTCTTGCCCTTTTTGATGGGAGTATCGTATTCAGGGAACTTGTAGGCCTTCATCAGGTTGACTCGCGTCAGGTATTCGTTGGCAGAGTAAACACCGCTCAAGTTCTCGCCGGGAACGTTGAGGAACCGGGGTGCGCCTGCGCCTATTCCCAGGAATACGCCGTCATAGCCTCCTTTGAGCAGCTCCTCTACCTGAACCTGTCTGCCCACCACGGAGTCAAGCTCAAGTTCGGCTCCCAGAGATTTCACGTACTCGATCTCCGATCGGACGATTCCCTTGGGCAGGCGAAACTCGGGGATGCCATAGACCAGGACGCCTCCGCCGTCATGCAGCGCCTCGAAGATGGTAACTT
Organism: Methanothrix sp.; assembly: GCA_023229165.1. Taxonomy (GTDB): domain Archaea; phylum Halobacteriota; class Methanosarcinia; order Methanotrichales; family Methanotrichaceae; genus Methanothrix. Next base: position 9,883 of record JALNZQ010000006.1, on the reverse strand, counting down.
TATGCCCGAACTTGGCCATATCTGCAGCCACAGTCAGCCCGGCCGGGCCACTGCCCACCACTGCGATCCGCTTTCCGGTTGCCGGTGCCGTTCCACACACCGGCCTTTGCGACTGGCATAACTCCCAATCGGCCACATAACGCTCCAGACGGCCGATGGCCACCGGCGCTCCCTTCTTGCCCAGGACACACCGGCTCTCGCACTGCACCTCCTGAGGACAGACCCGGCCGCAGATTCCGGGCAGGCTGTTCTTTCTCTTAAGGGACAGCGCCGCCTCCGGCATGTCCCCATCCCGCAGGGCACAAATGAAGCTGGGTATCTCCACGCCGACCGGACAGCCTTCAATGCATTTGGGCTTCTTGCATTGAAGACATCTGCCCGCCTCTTCTGCTGCCTGCTCTGGACTGTAGCCCAGGGCAACCTCCTGGAAGTTGCGTTTCCTCTTCTCGGGAGATTGCTTGGGCATCTCCACCCGGTTTAAATTAATCTTGCTTGCCATCTTTTCCACACCGCGCTTCTGAGGCTATGATCTCTTCAGGCAGATCATCCTCGTGCTATTTAAAAAAGATTTTCCTTTCAGAGCAATCTTCTAATACAATTAATCCACTACATTGCCCGGCGCGGTTGGAACATGATTGAAATTAGACTGACCATCGATGATCGAGAGGTAGTGGTTCCAAAGGGAGCGACTATTCTCGATGCTGCCCGCAAAGCGGGATCTTATGTACCAGCACTTTGCGACCACCCAGACCTCAAGCCCATCGGCTCCTGCAAGCTGTGCATAGTCTCCGTAAAAGGCCTGGATTACTATCCTACTGCCTGCAATACCCAGGCGGAAGAGGGAATGGTGGTGCAGACCAAGACGCAGGAGCTGCAGGAGATGAGACGGCACACCCTGGAGATGCTCTTAGCCCTCACCAACCATCCCACCAGTTGCCTTTTCTGCGAGAGAAAAAATGAGTGCAGCGACCTGCGCGAGTGCATGAGGAAGTTCCCGGTGACGGTGGGCTGCAAGTACTGCCCCAAGAACGAGAAATGCGAACTGCAACAGGCGGTGCGCTTTGTGGGCCTGGACAGCATCCGCTATGAGATCGCTTTTAAGAATGTACCGGTTTTAAGAGAGCCCTTCTTTGATCGCAATTACAACCTTTGCATCCTGTGCGGCCGATGCGTGCGAGTCTGCCAGGAGGTGCGCGGGGTGGGTGTGCTGTCCAGCAATCCAGATTTTCACCGCATGCACTGGATTGGACCGGAATCTCTGCAGGACTCAGACTGCAAGTTCTGCGGGGCGTGCGTGGATGTATGTCCCACCGGCGCTCTCTTTGCCCGATCTGAGAAGTGGGTGCGGCCAGAGAAGACGATCGTCACCGTATGCCCCTACTGCGGCACGGGCTGCGGATTAGATCTTCGAGTCAATGAAGATCGGATTATCTCGGTCTCTCCTGACAAAGAAAACCCGGTAAATCGTGGACAGGCATGCGTTAAAGGCCACTTTGGCCTCGAAGAGATTGTCCATCACCCCGACCGTTTGACCACTCCCCTGATAAGACGCAACGGCAGACTTGAGGAAGCAAGCTGGGAAGAAGCACTCGACCTAGTCGCCAAGAGGTTCACTGAGATTAAAAATAAATACGGTCCGAATTCACTCGGAGCGCTTTCCTCATCCAGGTGCACCAACGAGGAGAACTACCTTGTACAGAAACTTGCACGGGCCGTGTTTGGCACCAACAATGTGGACAACTGCGCTCGAGTCTGCCATGCTCCTTCGGTAACAGGGCTTGCGGCTTGCTTTGGCAGTGGAGCTGCCACTAATTCCTTTGACCAGATTGAAGACGCCAATGTCCTGTTCGTTATCGGTTCCAATACTACCGAGGCTCATCCGATCGTCAGCCTGAAGATAATCAAGGCAGCTAATAAGGGCGCAAAGATCATCGTCGCCGACCCCCGTAAGATCGAGCTGGTCGATCTGGCAACCGTATGGCTCAACTTAAGGCCGGGAACTAATATCGCCCTGCTGAATGGAATGATGAATGTCATCTTAAGTGACGAGCTGGAAGACATGGACTTTATTTCCAGTCGTACCGAGGGCTTCGAGGAATTTAGGAAGGTGGTCATGGAATATCCTCCGGAAAGGGCTGCCAAGATAACCGGAGTTCCTGAGGAAAAAATCATTGAAGCCGCTCGACTTTATGCTAAGGCGCAAAAGGCGATGATCATCTATAGCCTGGGAATAACCGAGCATATTACAGGAACCGCCAATGTAATGTCCTTGGGCAACCTGGCTATGCTAACGGGCAACGTGGGACGACAGTCGACCGGGGTAATGCCTCTGCGTGGGCAAAATAACGTGCAGGGGGCTTGCGATATGGGGGCACTTCCCAATGCTTACGTCGGTTATCAGCCGGTTACAGACCCGAATATACAATCCAAATTCGAAGGAGCCTGGAATGTCAAATTGCCCGCAACTCTCGGTCAGACCTCCACTCAAATGATAGATGGTGTTATCGAAGGAGGAATCAAGGGGCTTTTTATCTTGGGAGAAGATCCTGCCCAAACCGACCCGGATACCAATCGGGTCAAGGCTTCACTCAAAGCCCTGGACTTCCTCGTTGTCCAGGAGATATTCCCTACTGAGACTACCAATTTTGCTGACGTTATCCTGCCTGCTGCCAGCTTTGCAGAGTGTGACGGAACCTTTACCAATGGCGAAAGGCGTATTCAACGGGTTCGAAAAGCGATACCTGCAATTTGCGGCCAGGAGAACTGGCAAACAATCTGCCGGATCGCGCAAAAGATGGGCTATCCCATGAACTACAGTCACCCCTCGGAGATAATGGAGGAAATTGCAGCTCTTGCACCGATGTTTGCCGGAATAAGTTTCGCGCGGCTGAGCCCTGGAGGGCTGCAGTGGCCATGTCCGTCTATTGAACACCCGGGCACAGAGACGATGCATGTTGGGAGATTCAGCCGGGGCCTTGGAAAATTCAACGCCGTTGAGCACAAATTCCCTACCGAGCAAACTGATCTTGATTATCCTTTGATTCTTACCACCGGTAGGAGGAGAGAGCACTACAACTGCGGCTCCATGACCCGTCGCTCCAGTGAAATCATGTATGTATGGCCGGAGGAAGCAATAGAAATAAGCCCTGCGGATGCAAAAGAGCTTGGGGTTGAGGACGGCGAGACGGTTCTGGTCAGTTCCAGACGGGGCGTTGTTAGGACAAAAGCCAGAGTTACCGATAAGTCACTACGCGGCGTGGCCTTTATGTCCTTCCACTACCCAGAGGTTCTTACTAACCTTCTTACCAACGCTGCTTTAGATCCTCAGGCAAAGACGCCGGAGTATAAGGCATGCGCCATAAAGATAGAGAAGATCACCGGATGAGAAACTGAAGCGGTTAGTCAGCCTACATTCCCGCCAGTGAAGAAGATAGGTCCGACAGCAAAACTTGTCGGCTCTTCGCTATTTTCTGTGGGCAACCTAGGGATATCGACGAGCGATATTCATGACCGATAGATCATTTGACTGCCTCATCTATCAACAAAATTTGGCCCTCGCGGGAGATGAAGATAACCACATCCTTCGGCAGACTCTGTCTCTTGAATAGAAAAGGCGCTTTGGCCTTGAGCCTCACTATCAGGTCTATTGAATTGGCAGGAAGGTGTATGCCAACCAGGTCGGCTTCCCTGAAAATCATGTCAGGCACCCGGAGAACATCTGTGCCTGCCGGAATTTGCGATATTATGGGTGCTTGGACCTTCATCCAATCGTGAATGGTCTTCTTGGATGCGATTATATTCTGATGAGCTCTTCGCTCCAGTTTGCTGATGTTGGCACGAGTCGTGCTCATCATTTTAGCCACTTCCTGCTGGGAGAAACCTTGGAAGCGAAGCCGTAATACCTGCACCTGACGGTTGGTCAGGAATGATTTTGTCTCCTCTGCAAGTTCCTTCACTTCATC
>JALNZQ010000006.1:0-5911 GCA_023229165.1 Methanothrix sp. | reverse complement strand
CCGGCATCCCTGATCTTGTTCATCCTGGCGGCGTTGAGAAGCATTGGCGTGAGGCTCTCCACCAGAGAGGATGCGTCCAGAGGCCCGATCTTTATCGGTCGCAGGCTTTTGATCTCTCGGGCCAGATCAAACACAAGTTCCAGCGCTTCAGGGCAGTCGCTGCACATGAGAGTATCAGCCTTCAATTCCCTGTCTTTGGCCTGTAGAGCTACAGCGCTGATGGTATGAAAGGCAGACACGATCTTTATGCCCTCTGGGAGCATTGTCTTGACCCGCTGGGCCGCGCTTCCCTCCGTTGGCGGGCAGTACTGGAAGAACTTGCCGTTATAGTTCATGGGCACAATGGGCGATATGACCACCTGATTGCCATAGCTCTCTTTCAAATCGCCGGTCACCGATGTGATGCGATCGTATGGAACGCACAGCACGGCCACGTCAGAAGCGGCGATGGCACTGTCGTTGTCCGTCCCCCAGACCGTCCCCTTCTGATCCAGGATCTGCAGGACTGCCTTGGCACTCTCCTCGGCCTTATCGGCCTTTCTTGAGCCAATGATTATCTCGTGATTTGCGGCCCAGCGAACGGCAAAGCCCGTCCCGATATTCCCGGTTCCTCCTACAAGCGCAATTTTCATGGCAAAGAGCCTCTTAGCAGTTGGGCAATGCCCGATAATTGTATTGATATTGTTTTTGCCCTGACACCACCCCTAGATTCAACAGAACATCAAAAAGCTGGTTGAGAATATGTTCATTGCTGGCTGCGAAGGAAAATGGAGAGTCCATGATAGATTTGGAGTAGATGCAGACGCCGTCAAAACGATGCAGTGTACCTTCGCACTCTATGGCATCGATGACGCCGGGCAAAACCACATCAGCGAACTGAGTCATGGGGCCGGGAATGACATCAATGCAAACTGTAGGGACCTTTGCCAGATATTCGGCACAGGTCGCAGGCAGATGAGCATCCAGATTGGATGAGACCAGCAGGGCTGCATCTATATCTCGCTCTCGCAGAAGATTTACGGTCGTATATTCGCCGGGATTGTAGCGCGGGTAACCCCTGGAAAAATCCAGGCCGAATGGAAAGCCGTAGAGGGCGGATGCGGTCTGGTTGAAGCCGCCTGTGTTGCAGTTGCTGCTTAATGGGCCTATGACGAACTTGGTGAATTCGTTCAGCTCCGCGGCCAGGTGGAGGGCCAGCTCAACATTGCGATGCTTTCCGTTGCATGATGCAATCCCCGATCCAAGATAAATGACACCGCAATTGCAGCCCTTCATGATCTCCAGAATCTCATTCATCTGATCGATAGAGATGCCGGTGACATTCTCCACAGAAGGATGGGGCGATCTGCCGTGCAGGAGGGTGAGCAGGGCAGACATCAGCTCGTAATCGGTATTGGGCTTAAGCCGGATATGCAGGTCGGAGTTCTCGGCGGTGATGCTCTTTCTGGGATCGATGGTGATCACGGTGCGATCGAACCTGCCCCTTCTCGTCCAGTGGCCGCGCGGGTAAACCGCATAGCGAGACATGTGCCTGGGCATGGATTCCAGGGGATTTGCGCCCCAGTAGACGGCCAAATCAGATCGGATCTTGCTTTGGCCGGCAGTCGCGCCCACCTGGCCAGCCTCCTGGATGCCCATAACAGTTGGGCCGTCGCTGATCGATGTGCCGGAATCTACCACACCGCCTAGATACTCCCCCAATAAAAGCCCGGCCTGCATGGCTTCGCAGGTGATATCGCTCCCCAAAAAGATCAGAGGGCGCCTGGCAATTGCGAGAATGCGGCCTGCCTTCTCCAGGGCTTCTTCCCAGGAGGCTTTCCTGGACTTGCCGCGATCCTGATGATCTCTTATCAAAGGTACTCGAATCCGCTGGTCGCTGGTTGCCTGCAGGAATTTAGCGTGCCCCATCTTGCAGGCATTCTTTATTATTAGACCATGCGAATCTTCATTTTCATTTTCTTTTGCATTCCCATTTCCGATGAAGTCTATCCGGATATCATCGCAGCAAGCACCGCAGCCCGGACAGATCACATTCCTGGTGGTCATCATTCACTCCGTCTGCTGCTTCCAGGAAGCCCATCTCGTTTAGGATTTGCCTTTGACTCTGCAGTCCCTTCTGCGATTCTTTCCATGCTAGTAGCTCCTGCCAGCTCAGTCAGTACCATAAAGGGGTTTAAATATGTTTCCATATACGCTTACTTATGATCAATATGTTAGCGTAAATGGTTGACAAATAAGAGACAAAGACATTGCCACTCGCTCTCGCAAATATCGATTCAGGTCTTATGGCAGCAAGTACGAAGCCAGAGTAACCTTCTAATACAATTAATCACCACCATTGCCCGGTACGGTTGGAACATGTCAGCAATTAAACTCAGGATAGATGATCACGTGGTAGAGGTCCCCAAGGGATCTACCATTCTGGATGCAGCCCGCAAGGCCGGCTCTTATGTGCCGGCGCTTTGCGACCATCCGGACCTAAAGCCCGTAGGCTCCTGCAAGCTATGCATAGTCTCGGTAGAAGGTCTGGACCACTACCCTATGGCCTGCAACACCCCGGCAAAAGAAGGTATGGTGGTGCAGACTAAGACAGAAGAGCTTCAGGAGATGAGGCGGCACACTCTGGAGATGCTCTTGGCACTCACCAACCATCCCACCAGTTGCCTCTTCTGCGATAGAAAAAATGATTGCAGCGACCTGCGCGAATGCATGCGCAAATTTCCGGTGACAGTGGGCTGCAAGTACTGCCCCAAGAATGAAGAATGCGAATTGCAGCAGGCTGTGAGGTTCGTAGGACTGGAAAACATCAGATATCAGATCTCTTTTAAGAATAGGCCGGTTTTGAGAGAGCCATTCTTTGACCGCAATTACAATCTATGCATCATGTGCAGCCGCTGCGTGCGAGCCTGTCAGGAGGTGCGCGGCGAGGGCGTGCTATCCAACAATCCCGATTTTCACCGCATGCACTGGATAGGCCCCGAATCACTGCAGGACTCGGACTGCAAGTTCTGCGGCACATGTGTGGATATCTGCCCCACAGGAGCCCTCTATGCCCGATCTGAGAAATGGCAAAAGCCGGAGAGGACCGTTAGCACCGTCTGCCCCTACTGCGGCGTGGGCTGCCGGATAGAGGTCGGCGTCCTAGACAACCGGCTGGTGAAGGTGAGAGGCAAACGAGATTGCCTGCCCAATGGCGGCCAGCTCTGCGTCAAGGGCCGTTTTGGCCTGGGATTCGTGGAGAGCCCGGAGCGGCTCACTGCGCCCCTTATCAGGAAAAACGACAAACTGGTGCCGGCGACCTGGGAGGAAGCCCTCGATTTTGTAGCCGGAAAATTGAATGGCTATAAGGGAGACAGCTTTGCCTTCCTCTCATCAGCCAAGTGTAGCAACGAGGAGAACTATCTGGCCCAGAAGTTTGCCCGGCTGGTTATGCAGACCAACAACGTAGACCACTGCGCAAGGCTCTGCCATGCCTCAACCGTATCCGCGCTGGCCCTGGCTTTCGGCAGCGGGGCCATGACCAACTCCATTTCTGAGATAGCGGACGCAGGATGCATCTTCATCATCGGCTCGAACACCAGCGAGCAGCATCCCGTCATCGCCCTCAAGATTAAAGAGGCAAAGAAGAAGGGGGCCAAGATCATAGTGGCCAATCCCCGCTGGATCGACCTGTGCAAGATCGCAGACGTCTGGCTGCGACAAACCCCGGGAACGGATGTGCCTCTGGTACTGGAGATGTGCCGCATTATCCTGGAAGAGAAACTGATGGATGAGGATTTCATATCCCAGAGAACAGAAGGCTTTGAGGAATTCAAGGCCTCCCTCTTGAAGCTGTCCGCATCTGACGCAGCGCGCATTACGGGCGTGAAGTCCGAGCTGCTCCGAGATGCGGCCCGGCTCTATGCCCGCGGAAATCCTTCCTCAATAATATATTCCATGGGCATCACTCAGCACTCTCACGGCGTGGATAACATATTCTCCCTGGCCAATCTGGCCCTGATGACGGGCAACCTCGGCCGCCCCTCCGCCGGCATCAACCCCCTGCGAGGCCAGAACAACGTGCAGGGCTCCTGCGACATGGGAGCGCTTCCCAATCTCCTGCCGGCATACCAAGCGGTGACCAATCCTGATCTTTTAAAGAAGTTCGAGCTGGCATGGGGAGCGGCTCTGCCGGATAAGCCCGGACTTACTGTGGTGGAGTTGATGAATGCCGCCTATGACGGCAAGATCCGGGCCATGTACATCATGGGAGAAAACCCGGTCGTCAGCGATCCAGACTGCAGCCATGTGGTAGAGGCCTTGAAGGCCCTGGAGTTTCTGGTAGTGCAGGACATCTTCCTATCCGAAACAGCTGCATTGGCAGACGTGGTCCTGCCGGCAACCACCAGCCTGGAAAAGGACGGAACCTTTACCAATACGGAGCGACGGGTGCAGAGGATCAGGAAGGTGCTGCCCCCCATCGGCGAGTCCATGCCCGACTGGATGATCCTGGACGCTCTTGCGGCTCGCATGGGCTGGGAGAGCCAGTTTAGCTATGGCCATCCCTCTGAGATCATGTCCGAGGCAGCAATGCTTGCTCCCAGCTACGGGGGCATAAGCTATGAGCGGCTGGAGGGCGATGGACTGCAATGGCCCTGCCCCAATATTGAGCATCCTGGAACCGGGTACCTGCATAAAGGCCGGTTCACGCGGGGTCTTGGCAAGTTCAATGTGGTTGATTACCGGCCTTCCATGGAGCTGCCAGATGAGGAGTATCCTTTCATCCTCACCACGGGCAGAGTTCTCTGCCAGTATCACACAGGAACGATGACGCGAAAGGTGGGCGACCTCAACATTCTTCGAGGCGAGGAGCTGGTGGAGATGAATCCGCAAGACGCCATCACTTTGAGCATTGAAGATGGCGAGCTGATAGAGGTCGCATCCCGCCGGGGAAAAGTCAAGGCTAAAGCCAAGACCACGGAAAAGTCGCCTGTTGGTGTGGTCTTTATGACATTCCACTTCTCAGAGACGCCCACCAACGTCCTTACTAATGCGGCCCTGGACCCCGTGGCCAAGATCCCGGAATTCAAGGTCTGTGCCGTGAAGGTCAGCAAGATAAGAGGAGAATAGAGATGTACGAGATCGTAACCAAGGAGACCGTAGCACCCAATATCATCTACATGAAGTTCAAAGCTCCCAAGATTGCCAGCACTGCCAGACCAGGCCAGTTCGTAATCATAAGGGTCGATGAGCGCGGGGAGAGAATACCTATGGGCCTGGCCGGCTGGGACGAAAAGGATGGCACCGTGGACATCGTCTTCTACGTTCTGGGGACAAGCACAGCCAAGCTGTCTACCATGAAAGAAGGCGAATGCGTGGCCAATATCGCCGGCCCCCTGGGAGCGCCCACAAAGATCGAGAATTTCGGAAGAGTCATCTGCGCCTGCGGTTGCTTTGGCGCCGGACCTACTCTGCCGCTCATAAAGGCTCTCAAGGAGAAGGGCAACTACGTGATTACGGTCGTGGAGGGACGCGGTCCGGACTTTATCTTCTGGGTAGATAAGCTCAAGGAACACAGCGATGAGGTTCATGTGGTAACAGGTTGCGGCAAGACTGCCTGGGCCAACGACTTCATCGAGCAGGAGCTGGCGTCGGGAAAGAAGATAGACAAAATCTTTGCCCACGGCTGCCCCTTCATGATGAAGGTCTCCTCGGATGCCTCCCGGGCCGCCGGAGTGGAAACCATGGTCAGCCTCACACCCCTCATGGTGGATGGCACGGGCATGTGTGGTGCCTGTCGGGTGGAGGTAGATGGGACGACCAAATTCGCCTGTGTGGACGGCCCGGATTTCAAAGGACACGCCGTCAACTGGGATGGACTGGTTTTGCGCCTGCGCCAGCTTATTCCCGAAGAAGATAGATCATTCAACAT
>JALNZQ010000005.1 GCA_023229165.1 Methanothrix sp. | reverse complement strand
GCTGGAGGCTTGTAGCCGGCTCTTTCGCCTGGCCAGGAGCCTGCATCTGGCCACGGGCCTGGAGACCTCGGGCTGCTTTCCTGGCCACCTGGAGACGTTGCTGGCAAAAGGGCTGGTGGATAAGGTATTTCTTGATCTCAAGACGGCTCTTCTGGAGCCGGATTACAAAAAGGCTACCGGCAGAAGCGGCATGGCGGCGCGGGTGGCGGAGAGCCTTGAGATCTGCCTTAAATTGGGAGTGGCATTAGACACGCGCTGCACCATCTTTCCGGAAATGCCGACCTCTTCCCAGTTGGTGAAGATCGCCGACACTCTCTGCCACTTGTTGGCGCTATATCCGGAAAATCGCCTGGAAAGCATGATCTTGCAGCAGGGGTTGCCACGAGAGGGTGAGACTAGATTTGAACCAGTATCGATAGAAGCTTTGCGGAAAATGGCCAAGGCTTGCGAGGTCGATTGCGGGACAGAACTAAAGGTTCGGATTCGAGCCGCTCCCAAGATAACCTGGAAAAACTAGATAATCAAATTGGTGAATAATATGAAGATCATCGGTTTTGTAGGCCTGCCGGGTTCAGGCAAAGGGGAAGCCTCCCAGATTGCCAGGCAGCATGGTTTGACGGTTGTGGTCATGGGAGACGTCATCCGCCAGGAAGCGGCCCGTCAAGGCCTGGAGCCTACCGACCAAAATTTGGGCCGCATCGGCAATGCCTTGCGAGCCGCTGACGGCCCGGATGCTGTGGCCAAAATAATCTTTGAAAAAGCAAAAGCCACGGGAAAGGATGTGGTAGTGGTAGATGGACTGCGCTCTCGAGTGGAGGCGGACTTCTTTCGTGCCAATGCCGATGAGTTTCTCCTGGTAGAGGTCTGTGCGCCGGTGGAAGCGCGGCTGAAATGGCTCGCTGCTCGGGGCCGTCCCGATGATCCGGGCAAGAGCCCGTCAAAGGCAAACGACGGCATGAAGGCGGATGATGATGCAGATGCTAAGATCATTCTCCCCTGCGGCGAGCCGGACAACCTTGCAGCGGCTGCCCTGGAGCAGAGGGAATGCAGAGAGATGGGATGGGGTATGTGCGAGGCCATGAAGACCGCCGACCTGAAGCTGAGAAATGATGGCAGCCTGGATGATTTTCATGAGAACGTAAAGAGACTTCTGGGCCTTTTAACCTGTAGGATTGCGAAGGACGGATATCGCTGACCGCAGGTCAGCGAGAGTTTCGACGAGAAGTCGAAACAGCGGGAAGTTCCCACCATGAAGGATGGTCTCCCGGACTGAAAATCCGGGGGAGTGGCTGACAACGTCAGCCACAGGATGAACGCGGAGTCTTTTGCCCAAGTTTCTGCCGTTCTTCAGAAGAGTCAAGTCGGACGAAGAACCAGGGTATTCAAGGTTTAATGCATGAAGTGCAAACCCATACCTTATAAAGGGGGAGCCTTATTTTCTGCTACGAAACCAAGAACGCTTCAAGCTAATGGCAAAACGCGCTGTTCTTGGCGGATTAAGAGGACAATAAATGGCAACCATCGAGGAACAGATCAAGGCACTGGAAGAGGAGATCTTTAACACTCAGAAGAACAAGGCTACTGAGCACCATCTGGGCAAGATCAAGGCTAAGATCGCGAAGCTAAAGGCGCAGCAAGAGCTTCAGAAGATCAAGGGCGGCGGCGGGGGTAGAAGATACTACATCAAGAAGTCGGGAGATGCAACTGTGGCCCTGGTGGGCTTTCCATCGGTTGGAAAGTCAAGTCTGCTCAACCACCTGACTGCTTCCAAATCTGAGGTTGCCGCATACCAATTCACTACCCTGGAGGTCATTCCGGGAATCATGAAACACAAAGGCGCTGAGATCCAGATACTGGATATGCCCGGCATCATCAAAGGAGCTGCCAAGGGTAAGGGCCGGGGCAGAGAGGTCATAACAGCAGCTCGCGCCGCTGATATAATATTACTATTAGGTGACGTATTCAACTACAAGCTGAATATTCTGGAGCGCGAGCTTTACGATGCGGGAATCCGGCTGGACAAACAACCCCCAAATATTCACATCACGCAGGACAGGAAAGGCGGCATAATCATACGCAGCACTGTGCCGCTCACCCACATGACGGAGTTTGAGATTGCGGATATCATTCGCGCCTACGGAATTGTCAATGCCAATATCACAGTTCGCGAAGACATAGATACCGACAGCCTGGTGGATTTTTTAGCAGGAAACAGGGTTTACATCCCTTCGGTGGTGGCAATAAATAAGTTTGACCTTCGATTCGGTGACGTAGAAAACAAGATCAAAGAAGAGCTGAACAGGGACTATCTTCCACTCTCTTGCGCCACTACCCAGGGCCTGGAGGAGCTAAAGGAACTTATTTACGATCGGCTTGGCTTCATTCGCGTCTATCTCAAGCCGAAAGGTGGCAAAGCAGACCTTGAAGAGCCGTTGGTACTCCTGGACGGAAGCAGCGTCAGATCGGTTTGCGAGCATCTTCATCGCGACTTTGTGAATCTTTTCCGCTATGCTCTGGTCTGGGGCAAGAGCGCCAAGTTCCCCGGTCAATCGGTGGGGCTTGATCATGAGCTCAGAGACAACGATATACTCTCCATAATTACCAAGAGAAGGTAGGAAAACGAAGAATAACCAGGGTAAAAGCACAGAATGAAGCAGCTGAGGGAAACGGTGGCGCAACCGCGCTGCAAGCTGCTGGGCATTCCTTTTAAATAAATAATATTTAGTTTTAACCGGCAAGTATATAAGCTGAGCGGTTCTTTAAGTGATGCTGGATTCGTCGATTCAAAGAGATTTGTTGAGATGTTTTCAGGAGCGGTTTCGATTCCTTAATCGATTCAAAAGGTAAGTGAATTAAATGTTTGAGAGAAAATATGAAAACAGCGGTAGCAGCAGAAGTGGCTACAATAGCGGTCCAAGAGAAATGACAGATGTTACTTGTTCAGAATGCGGCAAGCAGACACAAGTGCCCTTCAAGCCTGATGGATCCAGGCCGGTATACTGCAGTGAATGCTATCAGAAGCATAGACCTGCTCGATCACCCGGCAGATACTGAACCTTCAATATTTCTTAATGATCTATTTATAAGAGGGCTGCATCCGTAGATAACGGACACCTTTGGACAAAGGTAAAATGATTCACGCCCTCTCAATTTTTGCTTTGATGGAAATAATGAATGTTGATTAGAATAAATTAGATATTGGGCATGGAGTAGAGTCTAAATGAAGCAACCTGAGAGACAAGATATAGCGAAGTTTGACGGCATAATCTCTGAGCTAGGAAGAAGAGGGATAGTTGTGTTGATGCATCGTCCCACCCGCTGGGGTTATGTCGTGGACGCAGTCATTCCTTCAATCAAGATAGTCATTCTAAAGATGCCGGATCTGACTAAACAAGTCAACGTAGCCATGAGCCAGTTTAGGGATCTGATTAACAGGCTGGAGAGCGATGGGTATCATGTCATGGTCATTCCCAAGAACAGCATGGATGAGGCACAGGTCAAAGCCTTCTGCGATAGGATCGCTGAGAAGCCAGCTCTAGCTTCTGCCTGATTTTCTCTCATTTTGCCTGATTCACTCTTAATTCGGGAGCTACTTATTGGCTGATTTGGCCGTCTCCTTGCGAAGTTCCAGAATCTCCCGGTAGATCTCCTGAAGAGCTTTATCCTGGGCGGCCAAGTTTTCCAGGACAGCACGACTCTCCTCTTCTGCCCGCAGGTTCATGAGGTAATCATTATGGGCCTTGAGCTTATCCTGCCGGTTTTGGCTCATCATAATCAGAGATGCCGTGTAGGCTGACTGCAAAGAGAAGATCAGATTCATGAAGATGAAAGGATAGGGGTCCCAGGCACGAATATAAGCAGTAGCATTGAGGATCACCCATATGACCACTAGAATCGTTTGTATCAGTATGAACCGCCATGATCCTACGTTTTTGTTCACCCAATCGGCAAATTTCTCCCCGCGAGTAGTTGGACCGGCATCTATCTCGTAGAGCTCGCGCACAGGAGCGTGATTGTGCTCAAAGGGTTTAGGGAAGTCCAATTTTTCCAATTATGAGCCTCCGCAGAGCGTCATTTTTTCAGACTGCTTTATCGGCATTAGCATGAACAGACATGGATTAGGATGAGGGGCAAGCAAGGATCTAAAGACCCACCTCCTGCCGATCTTCAGATCGGTTGATCGACAAAATGGGAGATGTCGAATTTCCGGAGCTTGAGTTGATCTTGCAGAAAACGGGATGAAGCCTTGGCGCCGTAAATCCTGAAAAGCCCTGCTTTTGGAAGGAGAACTTCTCGCCGGACTTTGATTTAAGTGTCCCCTTCAAAATAGATACCTGCTGGAAGATGAGAACGCTTTGCAAAGGTGGCTGGTATTCAAGATTTGTAGCAGCGCTCTTTTGCACATCTACCGCTAGATCCAGGGTGTAGTCTCCGTTATCGGCCTCTACATTATAGGCAGCAGGAAAAACGGCAGCCGTCATATTGTCAAATGCGCAACTTACATTTGAATAGTTAAGTTTGATCTGCTTATCTGAGAAAGCAATGCTCTTTCCGTCTTTCTCTATTCCCAGAAATGCCACTCTCTGCTCGCCCAATATCTCCGCGAATGCCAGGGAAAATCCATCCAGGGGAATAGAAACAGAGGCCCTGGTTATTTGAGGATCGCTCAAGGCAAAGCGGCCCCATGCATGCTCGTGATAGCCTGTGCCTTGCAGGCTTTTTGTCGTGTTGCCGATGGTAAGAGTGCCGGTTACCTGGGCAGAGGGCATGTAAACCAGCCACTTGATCCAATCGCTCTTGAGGTAGCCGATATGCACCTGAACCGGAATGGCAAACCAGGGGCGAGCCGTGGGCTGATAAACCAGATCCCAGCGAATTGGATCCCCTGTGGCATTGTCCAGGGCCTCACCCCAGACGCGCAGGTTCGGCTCTTCCTCTGAGGAAAAGCCGCTCTTGTCAATGTCAAACATAGGAGAGTTTCTGTCTCCCCCATATCCGCGGCTTTGGTGCTGGCCCATGACGTGAGGCAGGCCATCCTGCATGACCACAACCTGCACCTGAATCTTTCGGGCAGAGGAAATATTATCAGGATCGCTGAGGAGATAGACCACCTGGACCTCTGTGTCATTATTTGCTGCATTGAAGTACCACCACTCATTGTAGAGCTGGTCATCCACGCCATTGGCCATGTAGTGGTAGGCATTGTCCTTGAGAGAGGCATCGACCGCCCATCCCATCCCTGACAAAAAGAGCGCGACTATTGCTATTATCATGGCCATCAGAAATGCCTGATGCCTATGGCAGATCAGTTGCATAAGTCTCCTCTGGATCATTAGATAATAATTGATTATCATCCTAAATATAGCTATCCTATCATCGTTGCCTTCTCTTCTGGGCCGACATTGATTTCGCCCAGCAGCTCTAGTGCCTCTTCAGGGTCTTTTGCCTGGGGAACGCCGCAGATCTTCCAGCTATTCAAACTAATGACCGGCTTATTCATCTTTCTTTCCTTAGAGACTAAACTGAAATAATAGTATCGGCATAATCCAAAAAAATGCATCAGCGCAGAAGGAAGGGATTGAATGGACAGCAGATCAGTTCTAAGAGCGTTTTTCCGTTTTGTCAATCGGTTTATTGTCGTCCCGGCATTCCGGAGTGGCTGGGGACGGATCATATCCAATTCCCTCACAGGAGACATTATGGTGCTTGGAATCAGAGGCAGGAAGACGGGCAAGATTCGCTATACTCCAGTGAGCTATGCCCAAATCGGGCAGATGATATACTGCTATCAGGGAAAAGAGATGAAAGGACAGTGGTACCTGAACCTACTGGCCGATCCAGAGGTTGAGGTGCTCTTGCCTGGCGGCCGCTTTTCCGGGCGCGGGGAGCCGGTTCATGACGCTGCAGAGAAGCTGCTGGCAATAAGGCAGATCCTGCTTAGCAGTGGCCTAAATCGCTCCATGTATGGATTTGATCCAGAGGGCGCGCCGGATGAGGTAGTACAGGAGAAGACAAAAGACATTCCCGTGGTCAGGATCCGGCTCGATTCATCTTTCAAGAGAATTTCGGCACAAGAATTTTAAAAAATGCATGAGATGAAGGCCGAGCAGCCCGAAACTCTGACATTTTCCAATTCCCATGCAAATTTAGCTTTCAGGATTGCGCCTGGATTTTATCGCCTTCTCTCTAGCTGTTTTTTATCTGCCAGATGGTGAGATTGTCAAAGCTCACCTCAGCCGAACCGATTGCATAATTTGTGCCGGCAGTCAGGCCGATATTTCCCGATGAAAAGCTGCTATCCTTATATTCTTCCAGCAGTACATCATTTACGTAAAAGGAGAACGCATCCTCATTGCATATAACCCTGATAAGATTGGTTGCATTTCCCATGTTAATGGCATCTGATCTCTTCCAGCTAGCCGGAGACCATTTGCCGTTCTCCCTTATAGCTATCTGATAATAACCGTCTCCTGATATCAGGAAATTATAGTAGTTGTTCCAGTCGACCTTTCTGATTATCGCACCGTAAACATTGTCGTTGGTGCCGCCTTCTTGCCTCGCTTGCACATCCATAATAAAATTGCTGTAGTTATTTCTTGTGGCATAGCTCTTCCAGCTATTCATACGATAGACGACCATTTTGTATCTTCCATTATCGAAATAGTATGTCCAATTATCATCGGAAGAGCCTGCCCAAAGGCTGCCTTTGCTGGTGGAAAAGTTTTCTTCGTAGAGCAATTGACCTTTTAAGTCATCACCAGGCCTGGCATTTTGTGCCAGCGACACCGATAGATTGCAGACTAAGACGGCTGCAATCAGACCCGCCATAATCAATTTTCTGCTTTCCATACAAAGTCCTCCTTTGAATGTATTAACAATTCATTGCTTTGCTAAACGATAAGTATCTTTGCACCGGTTTAGAGTGTTAACTGATCCAAATGCAAAAAGCTTTTTACATTCGTCAGTCCCGTGTAGAATTGTGAACTGGCTTTTCCTCTCTCTAGTGGGCGCATCTGCTCTTGCAGTTACCGGGATTATCGACAAGTTCATCCTGGGCAGGTATGTGCGAGATCCTCTGGCCTACCTGGCCGCTCTGGTGATAATGCAGCAGCTCCTAATCGTTTCCATCCCTGCCTATTTGGGATGGGGATATATCTTCCCACAGTCGGTTTATGCCCTGGCGGCGGGCGGCTGCCAGGTGGTACTCTGGGCTGCCTACCTGCTCGCCCTTCAGGTGGAGGAGACCAGCAGGGTAGCGGCCATGGTATACGTCTTTCCCGTCCTCGTCTTTTTAGGCGCATTTATCTTTCTGGGTGAGACTCTTGCCGCCAAAGATTATGCAGGAGGCACTTTGCTGATATGCAGCGCCTTATTAATATCCTACAGGCCGGCGCAAGGAAGCGGGCCGGCTATCCTCTCACCGGCTTTAAAGTACATGGCAGTCTTCTGGATCTTCAGCGCCATCTATGCCCTGGCTGCCAAATACCTTCTTGCCTTCATGAACGAATGGCATTTGATTCTCTGGTCATCATTGGGCAGCCTGCTGGCAGTCTTGCCGCTTTTCAGGTATGAGCCGGTCCGAAGAGAGTTTGCCGCATATTTCCGCAATGGCCCGTTTCTGCTCTCTGTCCTCCTGGCTGACGAGATCTTTGATTTCCTGGGCAGGGGTGCCTTCATCTTCGCCTATGCCGTCGGCTCCGTGGCTCTGGTCTCCAGCGTGGCTGCTCTTCAGCCCTTCGTCACACTGGTCTATGTCATCCTCTTGGGACTGTTTGTTCCGGGAATCTTGCAGGAGGAGATGGATAGAAAAACGATGGCTCAGAAGACTGTCGCCATACTCTTGATAGTAGTTGGGGTATACCTGGTTTCTTGATCTTTTTGTTAGAGCTTCAAAGGCAAGAAGAAGAACGCCAGCCCCAGGATGCCGTAAACCGCCAGCAGCATAGCCCCCTCCAGCCAGTTGGACTCCCCGTCCAAAGAGACCAGGGCCGAGATCATGGACGCAGCTGTCAGGGCGATCAGCTCCAGTTGATTGAACTGCAGCGTGAGGGGACTGCCAAAAAGCAGCGATGCGAAGACCAGCACCGGCGTCACAAAGAGAGCAATCTGCAGACTGGAACCGAGAGCAATAGATAGAGACAGATCCATCTTATTCTGCCTGGCTGCCTGAACCGCGACCAGGTGCTCGGCCACGTTGCCGATAATGGGCACGATGATAATTCCCACGAAAAATGGCGTGAGGCCCAGAATAGCCGTGACCGCCTCCACCGATGCTACTAAAAGCTCGCTCATCAGGACGATGCCGACCATGGAGAGGCCCATGACGGCTGATGCCTTGCTGGTGCTCCAGGAGTGCACGGGCAGGGCCTCTCTTGCCGTTACGGCATCGCATTTCTCAGAAGTGCAGCTCCTCAAAGTGTAGACGATAAAGAGCATGTAGAGGATCAACATGGCTACGGCAGTAGTCTGGCTCAGCTCCTCCACCAGCAGGGCGTTCGGGATGTAAAGGCTGAAGAGAGAAGGCACGCTCATGGCGATCAGGGCCAGAACGGTCATGGTAGCATCGGTATCCACATGGCGGCGGTCGAACAATTGCCGGCCGTTTTTAAGGCCGCCTAACAACATGGCAAAGCCCAGGACCATGAGAAGGTTGCCCAGAATGGAGCCGGTGATAGAGGCCAGTACCAGCTGCATCTGCCCGGCGCGAATGGCAGCCATGGTGATGATCAGCTCCGCAGCATTGCCGAAAGTAGCATTGAGAAGCCCTCCCACGCGCGGGCCGGTCTTCTCTGCTAAAACCTCCGTAGCCTCGCCCAGGATCTTTGCCAGAGGAATAATAGCCAGAGCTGAAGCGGCAAAGACGAAGATCTCACTTATGCCGGCAAAATGCGCCAGCAGGGCAACCGGCAAGAAGATGAGCAGCAATTGCAGTACGCGCATCAAGAATGCTTTAAATTCATTAAACTACAAAAAGCCGTCTCTTAGAAAAGAATGCTGGGGAAAGATTCCCCCGCTGGCATAGAGCGGGAGCTTTCCGCCTTCGCACATTTAATGGGGTGCTGCATCCACTAGCGCAGCAGTTTTTCCACATCCGTCTTGAAGCGTCCTCGATCGCTCTTCGCTGTATACCTGATGTGAATGAGAACATCCTCTAGGTCCAGGATCTTGCTGGCCACAAGATCAGGATTGGTTCCAAGGGGTATCTCCAGCCTCCAGGATGAGACAAGTCCCGTGCCCTCGAACGGGAAGTATCGATTGTCGAAGATGAAGTCCATGCAGAACATGCCTGCATCTCTCTCATTTACCCTGGATACGGCCACCTGCTGGTTGGCTCTCCAGTTCACCCGCAGCGTCTTCGAGTCGGGCTGATCGCTGCTGCTGCCCTTGCCCATAAGATATGAAACTGCTGCCGCGTCCGGAGTCAGCAGTGTCTTGTTGCCCAGTTGAATCAGCGTAACATTGACCGATTGGTAGGGCTCCAGCTGCCTTTGCGTTACTAAAGTCAGCTCAATGGTCTTGATAATCCTGAAGTAGTGGCCGGGGTAATCTCGATCGAAGAGCTCTTCTCTGAGCTGGAACTCACAGGCCCCTTTGGCCATGAGGAGCAGCAGAGATCCTGAATAGGTCTTTTTCATGGAGATGGTCTTCTCGATCTCAATAAAGCGGCTATCCTGGGCCATGTGAGATTTCTCCATCTGATCAATCTGCAGCAGCAGAGCCTCCCCTGCCAGCAGGCCCTTCCTCAGGCTATCCCAGTGAGTCGGCGTGATGTAGGTGGCTGTTGATGGGATATCATATTGCAGGCACTTTTCCGCAGACTTGGCCATGTCGTAGGCGGTCTTGTAGGACTGGAAGTAGAGAGAAGACAGCCTGCCAATCATCCAGTTGTAGAGGGCTTCATTGGAGAACTTGCTGCGGTAGAAGTACTCGATTTCCTGGTTTTGCTGAATCGTCTTCTCATGAATCTCCATATCAAGTTGCGCCTGTTCTATAGCTGATTGGGCTATTAATAGCTGGATGTCTATTTCTTTCAATTCCGACTCGGCCTCTTTTTTCTCGAAATCCCATTCGTTTCGCCTGCGCACCCGCTCGCCTGCTGTTTCTATAAGCTCCGCAATATGTTGCACCAATTCTATTCCGGCTTCAGTAGCTTCAGCAATTGCCTCTGAGGAATCAGCGCCAATTAATTTCTTTTTAACGACATTATGCGGTCCTATTCCCGAGAAACCAACCTCAACATCAGTATCTACCAATGCAAAGATAGCCTTTGCAATCCTGAAAGCGATATCTACCGGGTAACCTGCTAAGCTGATGCTTTCCAGAACAAGTGCAGCTGTCTCATACCCATTTAAGTTTTCGTTATATAGACCTTCATAGTAATTCTTTTTGTCCAGTGTCCTGGTTCTGCTCTCTTCTAAAGCAGCCTTTGACCGTTTGGCCTCGTCAATATCTTTCCTTTTGCTGCCGGTCGTCAAACTCAATATCACTTTCTCCTGAGTGTTCTGCAGATTGGCCAGCTTTTCTGCATCCTTTTTCTCGATGGCATCCAGGAGAGCCGACCCCAGGCTGATGGCATTGGCTGCCATCTCCTTAGCCATACCCACGACAATTGGATAGCGGTAATGGGGCACGGACATATTCAGCTCGGCGAGGGCTCCGCCGATGCCCATGCCCGAGGCCACGGCCGCCACCAGATCTGAGGGCTCAATAGACGGCGAGAACAGAGCGAGCTGGCGGTAGATGCCCTCAAAGTTCTGGCTGTGCCTGATCTTGAACATCCGATCCTCCACCAGATCCCAGTAGCCTATGAACTTCGCATTCTCGGGCACGCAAAAGTCGGTGATGATGTTCCCGTGCGGGCTTTGCACGGCAGAGCCGCCACCACCTGACACAATCTTCTCGACCTCTGTCATGAACTCGGATTCTTCCTCATACTCCTCGATGAAATCCTCGTAGGTGCCGATCTCCTCAAATCTCTTAATGGTCTTCACCTTCGGCCTCGGCCCCAGGAGATTGAAGGCCAGCACATAGAGACCCACCGCCTCATTGATAGACTCGCGACTGTCCTGCATGAACAGGGAGTCGCCCCAGTCCACCAGGTTGTCGATGTACTTCATCACCACAGCCTTCTTGTAGGCTGTCATTCGCAGCGCTGCAATGGCATGGGGATCAAACGGGTCCTCACGGTAGGCAGCAAGAGCCGAGCCGTCGGTCAGAAGGGTCTTCAAGCTTTCGAAACTATCTTCCTTAAAGGGCAGATACCGCCAGTACCTATCTTTACCGCTCCCGTCGCCAGCTGTATCATCATTTGCAGTGGGATTGAAGATGTAGTGGTACCACCTTTGCGCCTCCTCGAATACCTGATTGGAGTTGAGCTTGTTGGCGATCAGGAATGGTACGTGGAAGAAGACCTCTTCGAAGTAGAGGCGGTATGGGCCCTTGAAATCGATAGTGCTCTCGATGCGGTTTCGGCTGCGAGATACCAGGGTTTCATTGGGTCGATACGTATTCCAGAAGTCCAGCTCCTTTGTTTTTTGTGAGCCTACGCTGAGCAGCCCGTCTATGCCTCCTGTGAATAGATTTTCGCTGAGTTCATGGACGGCAAAGGTGCTCAGTCTTTCGAATTCGAATTCGATCTTCCTGGATATGGCAGGAGCCTCAGATAGGCTCCATAATTTAAGGGTCATATCATTGGAAACGGATACTGCCATATCGCTTCTGACGCATACTGCCGTCACCATTTTTGTGTGCCCTGCAAAAGTCTGAATAAGGCTGCCGCTAACCGCATCCCATAATTTGACGGTTTTATCCTTAGATCCTGATATGATCCTCTTGCCACCGGTCGTCTCAAAGATGCACAGCGAGGTAATGGAATCTGTATGCCCGTCGCTACCGCCTCCGATTTCCACAGGACCGGCTCCATTTACCAGGTCCCATACTCCTAGTTTGCTGCCGGACTGCACACACACAGCCCAGGTGGCGTCATCTGAAATTGCCACTGCATCCGCGCCAGAACAGACATGACCCGACAGCGTTTTAAGAAGTAGGCCGGTTTCAAGATTCCACAGCCTGAGAGTACCGTCTCTGGATATTGATACCGCTTTTAATCCATCGGCGGTCACAGCCAGGCCGCATACGCTGTCTGTATGCCCGCTCAGCAGGGAAATGTTACTGCCATTTGGATTGTTCACATGCCACACCACGATTTCGTGATCGTCTCTTGTGGCTGAGATTACCCTATTGGCATTATCGGATACGGCCAGCAAAGAGGAAAGACGCAACGATCCAGGCTCTACGGTTTTCAAATCCCTGCCGCTTTCGCAATCCCAGAGTGTGAATCTATTTTCAGTGCCGCTATACCATTCAACGCCTGTATCGATGGTCGCCGCCATTCTGCCGCTCGCAGTCAGGGCGATGACGCTGCCGCCTGAGAAAAACAATCCGGAATTACTCCATAAGTAGGTCGTTTTCTTTTCATTAGTGAGCAGATCTATCTGAGTAATCTTGCCGGTGATGCCTCCAAAAAGATTCCCTGGATTTTCGGCACAGATGACTTTGCTGCCGGCAGGAGACTGTGCCACAGAAACCACTCCTATGAGTCCTATGTCTCTGGAAAGGATCCGGGATGTCTGGGCTAGAAGCGGATTGTCGCTCTCGAGTTCAAAGGTGACTAAAAGCTCCTGAGGCTCCCCGCCTTTGGTAGATACACTGCCATAATCCACCTTCATCATTTCAGCAGTGGTTGGTATGAGCAAGCTCTTGTTATTCGCCAGTTCCGTAATTATCGTCCGAACCAGCAGCTCCTCGTCTCCGGAATTGACGATGTAACATCCAGGCTGATTATTCACATCGAAGAAGGAGCATTCCGTCCCTTCTAAATCTCTGAGCAGGATCTTTGTCTCGTCGACATAATTGGCAGGCAGGGTGAGCGGCCTGGCCATGAGCTCCACATCGCTGGTGGCAAAGTCATTGATTGACAGTCCATTGGTCTCAACCAGATGCAATATAGCTTTGGACGATCCTGACAAATTGGTATTGTAGCTGAGATTCACATCCCAGACCACCTGGTACCAGTTCGGCTCCAAGACGAGCTTGAAGCTCTTATCCTTGAGATTATTTCTCAGGCTGGCTACCTGGTCGCCGAAGAACAGTATAAGCCTCTCCCGAGCAGCGATGCGGGCCAGCACCTCATTCATGGGCAGGAGGATGAAGTTGAATCCGGGCGAAGAGACAAGCTGCATAATGCAGTCCTTATCCACTTTGTTAAGAGGCAGACAGAACAGTCCTGCAGCTACCGGTATTCTCTTGCTC
>JALNZQ010000164.1 GCA_023229165.1 Methanothrix sp. | reverse complement strand
CAAGCTGCTGGAGGGCGGAGAAGCAGAAGTTTCCGCACGTTTTCCCGCAGGAGTCATTGCAGAAACTATTGCAAATCTAAAGGGGGCAGCAGAAGGCGAGCGATATGAATACGCAGAAATGTATCCATCTTTTGCACAGATCGCCAGGTCTGAGGGCTTTGCTGAGATTGCTACAACCTTCCTCAACATAGCCGCCGCCGAAAAAGGGCATGAAAGAAGGTACCTCTCCCTGAAAAAGAATCTCGATGAGGGCGTTGTCTTCAAGAGAGACGACAGGGTAGTCTGGAGATGTCGCAATTGCGGATATCTGCATGAAGGTAATGCTGCACCAGAGGAGTGCCCATCTTGCAAGCATGAGCAGGCATACTTTGAGGTCTTTGGCGAAGTTTATTAGATATAGTCGGGTCGAAGTGCAGACAAAAATGTCTGCCGAAATTTTTGTTTTCCTTTGGCGCAGCGTATTTATGCCACTGCACAGATGACGGATACGGAGAATGGAATGAAACGAATGATATTGATTATAGTAGTGCTGATAGCGACAGTCTTTTTGGCGCAAAGCAAACCATTAATCAATCTAGGGGGCAATGAAGGAAATCAGATATTAAGCGGATTGACAAATAATACGACCATCAATTCATCGATCAATCTTTCGCAGAACGCTTCTGCACTGAATCTTAGCGGAGAGGAGGGAAACTCAATGCTGCTGGATCTGACAAATGCCTCAAAAAATCTCTCCGATTGGGGCTCTGAGCCCCCTAAGGCACCATTGCCTCCCAATTTTGATCCTAAGATGGCAAAGACTGTCGCGATTCTCAGAGCGAATCATGGATTTTGAGGAAATTAGATGAGAGCTTCATTGGTCGCAATTATCTGCTTATGCTTCAGTTTGATATGCATACCACTATCTAGTGGATTTCAAAGTGTCGGCGAGGACTTTGGGACTTCATGGCTGGAGAATTACGGGACAAAGCCGGTAAGTACCCTGGAAATTGCCAACAACCTATGGAACTGGGGCAATGCACCCAAGGGATTCGCGCTTCATAACGGCACACTCTACCCACCGGGAACTGAACCTCAATGGTTCTATCCCGATAGCTATTCGGACTTTACTCCTATCATCATAAATCGAACGGATTCAAGCAAATTATCATCCCAGAATAGCTTAAACGTAGATCCGTGGCTGCTGGCCCAGCTATCGGGAAGGCCTGTGGCTCTGGTCAATGAGCCGAAGAGCACTCTATTTTAAATTTTTTGGGGCGAAAGTAGAGGCGGCACACATTCATGAAGATAATTCAGGTATCTCCCTATTTCCCGCCCCATGTAGGTGGAGTGGAGTATCATGTAAAAGAGCTGGCCGACGGCCTCGCCAGGAGGGGTCATCAGGTTAGCGTTGCCTCGTCTTGTGGAAGATGGACCGGTGAACTGGTTCGCATACCGAGCATCGACTTATTTTATTCACCTGTGCCCATTAAATTACCTAAATTTGAGGCTGATGTCAATCACAGCCATACCCCAAGCCCTCTCTTTGCTTTCATGCTTCGTAGTGCCTCGCCCCATATTGTCACCTACCACAATGATGTGGTGGTTCCGGGAATGGTAAATGGGCATACCATGCCCCGTCCATTTGCCGCTGCTATAGAGAGGATTAATGAGTTGATGGTCCGGCCCGCTCTCGATGAGGCAAAGATAGTAATCGCCACCACAAAGAGCTACGCTTTGACCTCATCCGTCCTCAAAGACTACCTTCACAAGCTTAAAATTGTGCCCAATGCGGTGAATGTCTCCCTTTACCCTCAAGTCAGGAAGAAGGAGAATTATGTGCTCTATGCGGGCAGAATGCTCAGCTACAAGGGAGTTGAATCCTTGCTCTTCGCCATGAGCGAGGTGCAAAAGAGTGCGGATCTGGACCTGTTGCTGGTAGGAGACGGCTACGATCGCAGCCGGTTAGAGGAGATGGCCACAAAGCTGCATGTCCGGGCAAAGTTCACTGGAAGGTTGGAGCGAAGCATGTTTATAGATACAATCTCCCGAGCCGAAATGCTTGTCCTGCCCACCCAAAATCGCCTGGAGGCCTTCGGCATCGTTCTCCTGGAAGCCATGGCCTGTGAGACGCCAGTCCTTGCCTTTGACACGCCCGGTGTAAACGAGGTGGCAGAGAATGGAGGCATGGTCTACTCCAGTACAGAGGAACTGAGTGAGCTTATCCTGGAGCTTCATGAAAACGAGCCACTGAGAGCCTGCCTCGGCCAAAGAGGCAGGAGGGCGGTGGAGGAGAATTACTCCTGGAAGAGAGTGCTTGATTGTATGGAATCGGTCTACCGAGAGGTTGCCTGAATATAGTCGAATATTTGATTCTTCCGTGCATGGTAAGCTTTCCCGCCGAAAGGTTGAAAGGAAAGAAGATTCATCGCCAATCGTCAGGACCGGCGGATGAGGGAATTTGCTAGAAAAATTTAAATTTAAA
Source organism: Methanothrix sp. (assembly GCA_023229165.1). Lineage (GTDB taxonomy): Archaea > Halobacteriota > Methanosarcinia > Methanotrichales > Methanotrichaceae > Methanothrix. The sequence continues at coordinate 3,783 of JALNZQ010000164.1, read as the reverse complement.
GATGAAAGGGTAAAGGCTGCGTTACTAGCAACTTTTATGAGCCTGACATCGATTATTATCATATTAAAATTTACAGAAACCAATGTAAGCTGGAAGATGCTCACCCTTGTCCAGGGGCGATTTTTAATCCTTGGTCTTGTCCTGCACATGTTCTCCTGGATCTTTTATGCCGTCAGGCTCAAGCTCCTGACTTCACTTGCCGGACATGAAATAAGTTTTCGCCTCTCGCTTGTATCAACACTGGCATCAAATTTTCTTGCCGCCATCACTCCCTCTTCCGCCGGAGGCGAGCCTTTGCGCATCAAGATCCTGGCAGACGATGGCATGAGCTACGGCAGTGCAACGGCTGTGGCCGTAGGCGAGCGATTGCTGGACAGTATTTTCTTTGTAGCTTCCCTGGCTTTATTTCTCATTTTCTCCAACTTTTTGACAGGTTTCGGCCTGAAGATAGGGGCCTTTTTCTTCGTCCTTCTCGTCCTGCTCTTGACCTTTCTCTGGCAACTTGTCAGCCGGCCGGAGAGGATTGCCGGATTTATGTTGTGGCTGAAGAAGAAGACCGGCAACAGACCCATTGTCTTTTCTCTGGAGAAGGAGATCTGGCTCTTTCGCGAAGCGGGAATTCAACTGGCCAAAGAGACATTGCGTCGCACGCCGATGATGGCAGCTCTTACCGCTCTCATCTGGATGTGTGATTTTTTGGTTCCCTCAACCCTGCTTATCGGCATGGGAGCAGATCCTAAATTCCTTCTTTCCATAACACCCCGGATTTTACTGGCCATAATTGCCATCCTGCCCCTGACTCCGGGGGGCAGCGGCGTAGCCGAGCTTTCCATGAGCTATCTTTACTCCATGTTTGTGCCGCCTACGCTACTAGGGCCTCTGGTAATACTCTGGCGTGTCGTCACCTACTTCTCCAACATTGTGGTGGGGGCGGCCTTTGCCGGAGCTTCGATTAACTGCATGAAGAAAAAATAGATTTTATCCGGTGGCCATGAGCAGCATCAGCAGCACAGACAGCCTTACAGCCACGCTGATGCCTGTGGATATTATTACTAGGAAGAGGCCCAGCCTCATGCCGAAGACCGAGGTGTAATTAGGCAGAAGCGAGCGGAGAGAGTAGAAGGGGAGCATGAACAGGCTGCCCAGCATGAGGACGATGAGGGCTTTTGTCTCCGATATGCCGTCGTTTTGGATCAGAGGCCCCAGCAGGGCGATGCCGGCCTTGGGACTGGCCACATAAATGGTGAGCGGGATTATCGTCTCCGGGGGAACGCTGAAGAATTGGGCCAGGGGTAAGACATCAAGCGATTGCAGAATGCCTTCCCGGCTTAAATACAAAACCAGAAAAGTCATGAGGAAGTAGAGCCCTGCGATCCTGAGAAATATGCGGCTTTGTCCTCTCAGTGATTTTATGGCTGCCTGACTTAAATTTTTGTGTGTCTGGGGCAGGTGCGGCTGCAGTGGCTCGGCAGAAGAAGCAGAAGAGACAGATGAGACTGAAGATGCGGATAAATCTGCGGGAAGATAGGCTCGGCCCAGGACCAGGACCAGTGCCAGTTTCATCAGTCCGGTAGCGATAGAGATAACGGCATAAGCCCCGCCTACCAAGATGCCCAGAACAGGAATCACAAAAGCCAGTTGATAGGTGAAAAGCTCCCGGAAGTAGACGGGAACGCTGTTCATGATAGCGCTTAAGAATGCCTGGCGCTCGCTCAGCTGCCCTTCCGCCTTCAGCCTGGCGATCACGGTATTGGCCGCCAGAGCCGAGCCCAGGCTGATGACGAAGGTTGAGGCCGACACCGCCGGCAGGTGCGATATGCAAACCAGCGGCCTGGCCAGATGGGAGATGCGCTGGAAGGTATTCATCTCCACCATGACGCCGGTGAGAAAGAGCATGATAAAGACGGTTATCATGGTGGAGACGGTATCGTCGAGCGTTTGCAGGAGTAAATCGAGCATTATCAAATCCTTTATCTTAAAATCTCTTGGTGGTATTTTATAATTTTCGGTTCTTTGCAGACAATCATTTTCGTACTAAGTCAAATAGGTTCCCTGTCGTTTTGAGTGGGTAATAGAATAATAGTCGCCTCTGTCCGTTCGTCCTCTGTGAGCTTCTAGCGACTCTGCGGTTTTATTCCGTAAACCATGCGTCTTCGAGCCAAGAAGTGAGCAGCCAGGTTTATTACCCTGCAATTTCCAGAAGAGAATCTGGAGAATAGCATGAGATCGTTTTCGCCTCGCATGGCCGCTCGGGCGCTCTGGCAGATGAGGGTGCGAAGGAGGCCCTTTGTGCTCTCCCACGGCATAAATGCCCGCTGCAACCTGAGCTGCAGCTTTTGCGAGTACTGGAGACGGCCTGGCATTGAGATGAGCACGCCACAGATCCTGCACATGCTAGATGAGGCTCACGATTTCGGCATAGGCGTTTACAATGCCTGGACGGTGGAGCCGCTGCTGCGAGAGGATCTGCCCGAAATTCTCAGCCATGCCAAGCACCTGGGCCTGACAACCTCGCTCATCACCAACGGCCTGCTCCTGCTCAAAAGGGCCGACGAGCTTGCTGATCTTGACCTTCTCTCCGTCTCCGTGGACGGCATCAAGAGTTACAAAGAGCTGCGGGGCATCGATCTGCAGGATGTCCTGGAAGGCATTCGTGCGGCGCAGCAGGCGGGCCACGAGATTTTGATGAACTGTGTGGTCTCGGGAAAAAATGTGGGTGAGCTGGAGGATCTGGTGCACCTGGCCGAGTCGCTGGGATGCCGGATATCTTTTGAGCCCATGCATGAGTCCTTTGGCATCGAGGAGAAGGTGTGGGGCTCTTTGAGGATACGCAATATTCCTGCATATGAGACGGCGTTAGATCGGCTGATAGAGATGAAGAGAAGCGGGGCGCCTATCATCAACTCCGTGACCTACTTGAAGATGATAAGGGACCTGGAGCCCAGATTCAATTGCCATGCAAGCGACATCATTTTGCATGTGGCAGCGGACGGCAGCGTGGATTGCTGCCGCGTGCACCAGGAGCCGCTGGGCAATGTCTCCGAGGGACTGGCAAAGGTTTGGCAGTCGTCGCAAGAGAGGCGAAGGAAGATCGTCCAGGGGTGCGAAGGGTGCCTGTTCTTCGGCTATGTGGAGAACAGCCTGCTCTACGAGTTTGTGCCTGAAGTGCTGTCGCATTATGAATGGATTTAGAATCCGCTGCTAACTCTCACAATCTTTGTATCTTTCCAGCTATCTCCTCCCCATCCGCCGGTCTGGTTTAATATCTCCAATTCGTTGTCAGAGGTGATATTCAGAACCAATGAACCTGTCGCACTCAAATTGCTTTTGGGGACATCAATCCAGCTCAGACTTACAGTATTGCCCTGTACGGTGCCATTGGCGACACTGGTCCAGCCTGGATTCACACCGGTCGACTCGCAGAGCCACTAAATGGAATTATCGATCTGCCGGATATAAATATCTGCATCCGGGAGAACTTTCCAGTCTCCTGTCAAGTCCACTGCCATGGCAGTGGAGCTTAGAACAGTGGCCATTACTAAGAGCCAATATAGTTTGCTCATTTTTCAAGCACCTGGATAGTATTAATCATAATCGTTTATTACACTTTTCGTTTTATCGGCTTTTGCCCTCTTGCTTGCGCTTTTTGCCTTCGGGCCTCTTGTTTCTCTTTCTTTTTGTTCACCGTTGCCGTGCTCGATGCATCCTTTGTAAATAAGTTAATCATTATTGCTCCCTCGCATAATTCACGATTAATATTGCACCATTGGATCTGATCGTATT
>JALNZQ010000163.1 GCA_023229165.1 Methanothrix sp. | reverse complement strand
TACGGCCTGAGATACATTCTTGTCATCTACATGTCCCTCTTCATCACTTTCGCTGTGACTGGTTTTCTTCTGCACAGGTTTATCGGCGGAGAGTCTCCCGAGATATTTTTAGAGATCCCGCCCTATCGCATGCCAAACTTAAGTTCGCTGCTCAAAAAGACCTTCATTCGCATTCGCGAATTTTTGAAAGAGGCTGTGCCTTATATTGCGTTAGGCATGATAGTGATGAACATATTTTTCCTCTCCGGCCTGATGCACCTGATAGGAGAGACCATGCGACCGGTCGTGTCCGGCCTTTTAGGGCTGCCAAGCGATGCTGCTACTGCATTGATCATCGGTTTTTTGAGAAAGGATGTGGGCATCGGCATGTTCGCGCCCCTGGGTATGACTGCATCGCAGCTAGTGGTCGCCTCAGTGGTGCTGGCCATGTATTTCCCCTGTGTGGCCACTTTCATGGTGATGCTGAAGGAGCTGGGCATCTCGGGAACCCTGAAATCCGTGGCATTGCGGCTGGTTGCGGCGCTCTTAGTTGGAACGTCTCTGCACTTCCTCCTGGCCTGAAAGGCGGGCATCAAAGTCGTTGCCGCAGGAAGTCGACTAACCATTCGATTGAAGAATCCAATCTAGTCGGTATTTTTCAAAAAGGAACGGTTTTAAATAAGTATGCCCTCTTTGAAACATTCCGTCCGGATTGATTTTGGCGTTCGTTCGGCACTAAATTTATTAATCGTTCCGCAAGGGTGAACTAATATAATGCTTGGAGTGTGCAATATGAAGACACGAAATCTGTTAGTTGTATTTTGCCTGATTGGCTTGGCAATAACTGCAATTCTCGCTTCCGACGAGACCGTACTGCTCGCTTCCGACGAGACCGTACTGCTCGCTTCCGGTGAGCCCATGCAGCTCGGCCCAGCCAATGTATCTTTAAACCTATCCCTTGCCGGGTCTTATGTCCTGGAAAAAGGAGAAAACTCTGAATTGGAGCATGATTATGACAAGGAGAATACCGATTTTAAGTATTCCATTTACCCGGCAACGGCGACCTATGAAGGCACCACTGACCAGGTACAGATCGAGGTTCACGAGATGAGCATATCCAGACCGCTTGATGGGCAGATATCAGGAAAAATGCAGATATCGCCATTGGAGCATTGCATAGAGCAATCTGATATGATGCCTCGTCGCGCTGATTATGAGACCAAATCATATACTATTGACGGCCACGAAGGAATTCTGTTAACTATCGATGCGGGAGAGAATGACCCATCATATGTCGCCGCATACAGTCCAGACGAAAAGGATGGTTCCGGATCGATAATTTGTATCATTGGCTCCGATTTCCCCTGGGAGACGACAGAGAGTATCATAGACTCGGTAAAGACACAAATTACATAGTCTTATGCAAGACGCCGCCGCAAAGTCGCAGAGGTCCTACAGTCTGGCGCGGACGAAGGTCGACATGATCCGACTGCCCTCTTTTTTGCATTCTGTCAATATTTTTTTGCGCCGGCAATCTGGCTCCAATGTGTCGCCATTCAGCTAGCACTGCGAAAAGTCAAATTACGAGCTGCGGAATATGCGTCAGGTAGCTTCAGCGGACGTCCATGGGATTGATATGGATATAATGCCGTCAGGTCGCGGCTATAATGTCTCAGCTCGATATGAGGTTAGCCCTGAATGGCGAACATAACATCTAAACAGTACCAAAAATTTATACGTAATGGGATTGAGAATAACTTTAAAAAATGAAGTAAGAACTGGCATTACAGGTAAACTAATAATTAGATAAATATGTGAGAGAATATGAACGCCGAAAATTTGCTATTTCGGATTGCTATAGCCACTATCCTTCTTTGCAGCCTATCTTTGGGAGGATTGGACCAATCCGGAAATTCTGGTGCAGAGAATCTAACTATTTCAGAATTCAGCTCTCTGGATTCGGCTAATGATCTGGAAGGCACCTTTGTCGATACCGGCGCGCCGCTCGCGACTTCACAAGATGCAGGAACGGAGATTGCCGCCTACACCGAGCAGGCCCCTCCTGTTACGGATCTGAAGACGCTTATGCCTTCTGCAGTTCTTAAGAGTCCTCCCAGGTACATGTACTACAATGGAGACTACCTGGCCTGGAACGACTTTACTGCAACCTATCCACTCAATAATCCGGGCCTGTGGATAGAGAGAGCCGTTGGCTGGACGCAATATGCTACGCTGCCCTGGGGCGGATGGGCGCGAGAGCTGATCTATGTGCCGCAGACGTCTCCCATCACCATGTACGAGATCTATCCCGGAGGCTATGTCCTGGGATATAGCCTGGGATTGATACAGAGCGGATACTACTACATATGGTATTATGCTGATTCGCCCGGCAGGCACAGAAGCCTGTTTGCCGCTAACAGCGGCTACAGCAATGCTGTCATCATCGATGTCTATTCACCCACCATTCCCAAGCCCACTCCAGACCCCAAGAGAGAATGCGAGGCAAGGAGTTCCGATACACAAACATGTGAATGGCGTGACGGAAGCTGTCAATGCTACATGAAGCCAGCCCCCAATCCCGTAGCGGACTGCGAGAATAAGCAAGGCTGCTTCTGGGCTGATGGAGAGTGTCAATGCCCGCCGGGACCTGTGCCCAATCCCGTTAATGAATGTGAGTCAAATCCCACCTGCGACTACATTAATGGCCAATGCCTCTGCCGGGGGCTAGACCCTGAGCCCATGCCGGGACCTGTACCCAATCCAAACCCGGAGCCTGAACCAGAACCATTTAACCCGGCACCAAATCCGGTAGCAGATTGCTCGGATGGATGCTACTGGGATAACGGCAGATGCAACTGCATGGGACTGGGAGGCGACACCGATTACAGCAATAATGGAGGTGAAGACGCAGATCTTACAGTTGCCGAGTGATTTTGTCACTAATTTTTTTGCGAGCTATTTTTAGAGATTGAGTTACAATGAAATAGCCCGAAAATACAGCTACTTTCTAATCATGATCGCTCTTTACTCCCTTCCGCATAATCCCGGATGCTATCTCTTCACAGACGGCCAGGGCACGGTGATCTACGTAGGCAAAGCCCGAGATCTCAAGAAGCGGGTCGCCAATTATTTCCATAAGCAGGACCACGGCCCCAGGACAGAGGCTCTCATCCTTGCCGCCAAAGGATTGGAGTATATCGTCACCAACACCGAGGTCGAAGCGCTGCTCCTGGAAAACACCCTCATCAAGAAGCATCTGCCCCGCTACAACATCAAGCTCAAAGACTCCTCCCGTTATGCCTGCATAGAGCTTACAGAAGAGCGATTCCCGCGCATCAGAATATCCCGCAAGGCCTCCGGCAAGGGATCGTTCTTCGGCCCATTCACCTCCGCGCGGGAGAGGACTTTCGTCTATCAGCTCCTTCGCAAGACTTTTGGTCTACGCACCTGCAAAAGGCTTCCCAAGCGCGCATGCCTGCGCTACCACCTGGGCCACTGCATGGCCCCGTGTCTTGGCAAGATAGGAGAGGCAGACTACCAGGCCCGGGTAAAAAGGGCGGCCTCGGCCCTGGGTGGCAAGACAGGGGAGCTGGTCGCATCTTTGCAGGGGGAGATGGCACAGCTCTCCGCCCGGCAGGAGTTCGAGAGAGCGATGGAACTGCGGGACGAGATTGCAGCTTTGCAGCACCTGCAGGAGAGGCAGCAGGTGGAGAAGAGCCGCAAGTACGATCAGGATGTTCTCAGCTATCAGGTGGACGGCTCCAGCGTCTTTCTCATGCTCTTCAAGGTCTACCGGGGCACATTAGAGGGAAAAGAGGACTTTGTCTTTGCCCAGAGCGAGAACTTCCTGGAGGAGTTTTTGGTGCAGTACTACTCGGAGCGGGAGCCGCCTGAGGAGCTGATAATGGAAGAGACGCCGGATGAGTCATTGGTAGATTTTCTCTCCCACGTCAAGGGCAAAAAGGTGCGCGTCACAGTCCCCAAGCAGGGTGAAAAGAAGGAGCTCCTGGAGCTGGCCAAAAAGAATGTGGAGATATGCTTTTTCGGCGACAGAATGAAGATGCAGGCCCTGGTGGAGGCGCTCTATCTTCCCAAGACTCCTCAGGTCATTGAGTGCTTTGACATCTCTCACCTGGCCGGCACCTTTTCAGTGGGCTCCATGGTGCAGTTTCGGGGAGGCAGGCCGGACAAGAGCAACTACCGGCGGTTCAAAATCAAGAGCGTGCAGGGTGTGGATGATTTCGCCTCCATCGCTGAGATAGTTAGACGCCGCTACTCTCGCCTCAAGGAGGAGGAAACGGAGATGCCCGACCTCATTGTTATCGACGGTGGCAAGGGGCAGCTCTCATCGGCTCTGGCAGAGCTGCGAGAGCTGCGGCTGAAGATTCCCATCATCTCCCTGGCTAAGGGCGAGGAGGAGATCTACGTGCCGGGACTGGACGGACCGCTGCAGATCAAGAAGAATGAGAAGGCATCGCTCTACGTGCAGGAGATCAGAGACGAGGCGCACAGATTTGCCATCGCCTACAACCGCTTGCTGCGAAAGAAGGCGATATCGGAGTGACGGGCTTGTAGCAGCGTTGTCTTGTGTCCTTTTTTCACAAGATTATTTGAACCTCTCAGATTGGTTTTTTTCGATGAAAATAATAATAATATTCACAAACAAATAGTTGCATCGAAAGCTTTATCCATTGTCAACCTGTTAAGGTGGTACGAGTTTACAATTTGGAGAGATCATATTTACGAATCCCGCGACCTTCGTAATAGTCAGTTTCTTGCTATCGATACTTGCCATAGACGCTTGTGTCCTCAGCTTGAAAGGGCGGGAGGATGTAGCATGTCGAGATTCATAAAGAAAAACGAACATGAATTCGACGTCGAGGCATTCTTGAAGGGCGGAAAAACTGAAGGCTATGCAATCTATGCTTCGGACGGCAGGCCTTTTTTGGTTAAATATAGCGAGCCATTGATTAAAAAAGGAAAGCTATACGGCCTCAACATTTGGCTGATCGATCCCAGAGTTGGCAAAAAGGATATTGCGTGCCCTTCGTATGTTTCAGAAACCTTTTCCCATTTTTTCGGGCGGGATGCAGATGCTTCTGAGGATTGCTTAGGTCTTGATGGTGGAGGGCTGGTCGTTGCCGAGATAGCGTTAGAGGCGGAGGAAAGCGGAACTCTGTTTCTTATAGATGACTTAAACTATAAACACATAACACAGTCCGTATTAAACCAATATTACAGTTCCCATCGAGGTCAGTACGACTATATTGGTCGGTCGATGGTCGGGATCGCCGGAAGGGTCCTGATGGAGGTTTACGGAATTGCGTTTTTGGGCGTAAAGACTGATAAGACCAAAGGATTTTATTGGGAGATCTCCGGCCATCCGCCAAAGAATCCAGTTATTCCGAGTATAGCAATGCAGTTGAAGCACATAACGAATATCAAGGTGGCAAAAGAGACCAGAGAGAACTTTTATATGATTATAGTAAAAAGCATCATTCATCGGCGTTTCGATCCCTACCTTAGTATTGGCTGCGGTATTGACTTAGAAGATGCATGGATGTGCCACTGCCGCGAAATTAGGAGTATATTCATGAACAACAAATCATTCCTGAGCCATCTCTTAGAGGAGTCTGGTGATACGATGATAGTCGGTGGGGTAGATGAGTTCATCGACCGGATACTGATTGATTACAAAGTAAAGAACATAGAATGGTTCAATTCCATAAATTATAGAATGCGCAGGCTGATAGAAGTGTGGAGCACAGGGGCTAAAAATGAGAGCGCTCGCATAATAAACGATATAATAAACATAGAGGAAGATCCGATTGTCAAAAAGGTGCTTGACAGCTTGAAGCACGTGGAGATTACGGCCGATATATTCGCCATGATACATGAAGCCCTCTGCCAGCACAGCCGGATATTTCCTGTATTGGATCTAAGCCATATAGAAGAAATACGGATAGGAATAAGGCTTCATAAAGACGGTTCTGACCAGTTGTACACACCTCATTAAAAGGCCTGTGTCTTCAATATGCGTTATATTTATCAAGGTTCAAAGCTTAATCAAATCAAAGATGCGAACCTCGAACTTTTTCATCAAAGGCTCTGATCCAAATGCGGTTTCCATTTCCAGGATTTTCCCTCCCTGGTATAAAGGCAGGCAATATGAGCCATTGGCTCCTCATGCGAATTTAGGTCGTGTACTCATATCATTGAATTGGTATCCTGAATGCCATTAGCTCCTTGATAGTCCATACATGATCAGTCAGTCCTTCTGCCATCGCAGGTGTTCTCTGCATCCA
>JALNZQ010000162.1 GCA_023229165.1 Methanothrix sp. | reverse complement strand
GAGAAGTGATCGCCCCCATTGAGAATGCCTCGGAGACCGGGCTGATCATACATCCGGAGAAGTGCTTTGGCTGCGGCAACTGCGTTGTCGCCTGTCCCGTCAATGTGGCCGCAGAGCCCACGCGCTCTGCGGTGGGTCTGGGCCCAGAGAGCGAAAAGGTCATCTTGCGAGTGGAAGACGGAGTGGTGGTGGCCAACAACCTCAAAGAATGCCGGCGCTTCGGGCCGAACAAGACCCTCTGCAATGCCTGCACAGCGACCTGTCCGAGCAAGGACATAGAGTTCGTTTAATGAAGAGAGGAAGGTGAAAAGCAAATGGCAATATGCACGGGATGCTCGCTTCTCTGCGAGGATATTGTGGCAGCCTTAGAAAACGGCGCATTCTCTCATGTGAAGAACCTCTGCCGCAAGGGACACAGCCACTTCCAGGCGGCCTTCACAGAGAGGACGGTGCCCATGATCGACGGAGAGAAGGTTGACCTGGATCGGGCAATCGCAAAGGCTGCGGAAATTTTAAAAAGCGCCAAAAGCCCGCTCCTGTATGGCTGGTCCAACTCCACATTAGAGGCGCAGGCGGCAGGCATAAGACTGGCGGAAAAATTGGGCGCGACCATAGACGATACCTCCTCATTCTGCCAGGGAATTTTAACGGAGCGCATTTTATCGGGAAAGATTCCGACCTGCACTTTAGACGATGTAAGAAACTATGCAGACACCACCATATTCTGGGGATCGGACCCATCCAGCAGCCATCCCCGCCATCTATCGCGATTCTCTTACTATCCGCGGGGGGAGAAGAGGCAGAAGAGCTACGAGGAGGAGAGGACCTGCATTGCCGTGGACGTGAGAAAGTCCGCCACGGCGAAGTTGTGCAGCAACTACTACTTCCGGGTGGCACCTGGCGGGGACGCGCAGTTCATGGAGGCGATCCTGGCCGTTTTAGAGGGTAAGATTCCAAAAGTGGGGGACAAAAAAAAGATGATTGAGCTCTCAAGCGTCCTCAAGAAGACCGAGTGGGGAGCGATCTTTCCGGGACTTGGCATGATCTATTCCCTGCAGGATAATATGGAGCTCTTCGAGAGGCTGCTTGCCAAGCTAAATGAGATCACCACCTTCAAGGTCATCCCCATGGTAGGGCACTACAACATGCGCGGCTTTAATGAGCTAATGCTGGAGAAGACGGGCTTTATCAATCGCGTCTCCTTTAAGGACGGCGCGGTAGCGCACGGACCGGAGCACAGCGCACTGGCCGCGGCCAAGACATGCGACACGGCGCTGGTCATCGGCTCCGATCCGCTCTCGGCGCTGCCCTTCGGTACAGCCCGCGCCCTGGCACGCCAGCCGCTCATAGCCATAGATCCGCGACGATCTTTAACCACGGATGCCGCCAAGGTCGTCATACCCTCGGCTATTTCCGGCCTGGAAGCGGGAGGCACGGCGGTACGTATGGATGGGGTGACGATCAAGTTCGAGCCCATCATCGGTACGTTGCTGCTCTCAGACGAGCAGATCATAACCCGCATTATGGAGGCGATTTAAATGGCATCAGAAGTGGCGGTCACCATAGTTACCGTGCGGGACATCTTCCAGGACGAGGCGGGAAGAAAGAGCCGGTTTTCCGATGAGTACAAGAACCTGAGCGCCCTGATCATTCTGGACAAGCAGGACCTGGCCCAGCTGGGAGCCAAAGACGGGCAGAAGCTGCTGGTGAAAAATGATGTGGGAAGCGTAATAGTCGCCGCCCGGACCTCGGAGGACGATGCCCATCCGGGCCTGGCTTTCATGTACAACAGCCCCTGGTCCAATCAGCTCGTCTCCGACGACGTGTGCGACGGCAGCATTCCCGGAAATAAGCGAATCAAGGCCACGCTCTCCATAGCCGAAGGGAACGTAACCCAGATATCCGAACTCCAGGCAAGGATGCAAAGCTGAGGAACGAACATGAACAAGGATCTCATCTCTATCTCCGATCTCTCCAAAGAGGACATCTTGCGACTGCTGGAGAGCGCCGAGGCCTTTCGGGCCAGGCGAGGCTGGCATGGCCACCCGCTCTTGGGAAAAAGCCTGGCCATGATCTTTGAGAAGCCGTCCACGCGAACGCGTGTCTCTCTGGAGGTCGCAGCTGCGGAGCTGGGCGCCCATCCGCTGTACCTTTCGGCAAGCGAGCTGCAGCTTGGGCGCGGGGAGACTGTTGCCGACACGGCGCGCGTGCTCTCCCGCTTTGTGCAGGGCATCACTGCTCGCGTCTACTCTCACAACACTGTGATACAGCTCGCGAAGCATGCCCGCGTGCCTGTGGTCAACGCTCTGTCGGACTGGGAGCATCCGCTGCAGATTCTGGCCGATCTGCAGACCATGCGACAGCGCTTCGGAAAGCTGGAGGGGCTGCGCCTTGCCTGGATAGGCGACGGAAACAATGTCTGCAACTCCCTCATATTGGCCTCGGCCATTCTGGGCATGGAGATCACTGTGGCCTCGCCCCGGGGCTACCAGCCAAAGGCCCAAATATTAGAACAGGCGATGAGGCTAGAAGGTCGGCCAAAGGTTGTGGAAGAGCCGGCTGACGCAGCCAGTGGTGCGGACGTGTTGGTCACGGATACCTGGGTCTCCATGGGAGATGAGGGCGAAGAAGCCGAAAGGCTGCGGGTCTTCGGAAAGTATCAGTTGAATTCGGAGATCCTGGGCCTGGCCGCCCCAGGGGCAGTGGCCCTGCACTGCCTGCCCGCTCACCGCGGACAGGAGATCACGGACGAGGTGATGGACGGGCCGCAAAGCGCGGTCTTCGATGAGGCTGAGAACAGGATGCACACCAGCAAGGCTGTCATGGCCTGGCTGATGGGCGAAAGGTAAAGAACACAAGCGGGGGTTGCCAAGTGGCTAAAGGCGCAGGGCTTAGGACCCTGTCACGAAGGTGTTCGCGGGTTCGACTCCCGTCCCCCGCATTAATGATGCCTGTTTTCGATAGCCGGTAATATAAATAATTAGAGGTTGGCTGCCGGGTTGCACTCTATCCACCTGCTGGTGAGTTAGATAGAGATGAAAAAGAGGCTAGAAATAGACTGGTATCGAGGGGTGTGTAGTCCCAACCGTATTTGGCACACGCTTTACCCCTGAACCAGTAACACAGGTTAAGAAATTGGACCCTCGCCAGATCCGTCGGATTATCCGGCAAAAGCAGAAGAGAATAACTACAAAACAGATTGCTTTCGATATGAAGATCTCGCAAAGACAAGTGCAACAAAATTAGAGAGATTCCCTACGGATGGTGAACATAAATCCGGGCAATCACCAGCCGCAGAGATAAATAGTCTCGGTTCTTATGTTCCCTCTGATCTCATAACTTAGACCTGATATATAGAACTGCGCATATTATAATAAAAGCGAAAACGATGATTGCATAGGATACCAGATTGCCCTCTATGTTAAAACCAAATATGCCGGATGAACCCTCCTCTTCTGAGTCGGCATGAATTCCCACTGCATTGTTGAACCTCTCTTCAATGCCCATATGACCCGAGGTCATATATGCAGCTATGCTCAAGGTCAAAAAGACAAGGATTAACACACCGAAGATCATTAAACCTCGTTTGTCATTTATCTTAAACATGGTCTTCTACCCCCGGAGCATATCTGGTCTGGCTCTTTCGATATATGATACGATATAACCCGTAACTATGGCTTCTATCACAGCCACGCCCATATTGACTCCTGCCAGAAGAGATAGCCCGTAGAGCATATCGATGCGGCTCTGAGTCACACCCTGAACACCGGAGATCAATATTACCGCGATCATGGCTATATTTCCCAGGAATAGGCCAATTAACACTGCACTGCCTGCCCGTGCAAAGGTGCTAACTTTTGTTTTACCAAGCCACTTATAGGTGCCATAAGCGGCAGAGACCTCAGTCATATTGACCAGAACATTTGCACCAATCATACCCCATCCGCCATGCCCTATGGCGGCAGATAAGATGTTGACTATGAGCACAATTACTCCACCTACTGCCGGCCCTCCAAGGATGCCTATAAGAGGCGTGAGATTCATGTGAACGCCACCGAATAGAGGCATGTTTACTTGAAAGATTGCGAATGCAGCAGCATTTAGCATTCCGGCGATTGTTATGGTCTTGCTGTCAATTCCCTTCCCTTTCCTCATCCAATAAAGACATAAGCTGATCAGAACTATCGCGAGGATCCACCATACTGAGATCCATTGCAGCGTGAAGGCGCCGTCTTCCAGATGTATATGAGCCATGATACGACTTCCCTTTGGATTGTATTTTTATATATTTGATCGTTCTTCTGCTAGTATGTCCAAATATTTAAAATTTGGTATCATACCAACTAATTGGGTATCGTACCAAAAAGTTTATACGCGATTGAATGCACCTGCGAGTAACAAAGGAACCGCAAGAAATAACACCATTAGGTGATTTTATGGCAGATTCAATGAAGGATACAGGCATACTTGTGCTAGGACATGGGTCCCGGCTCCAATACAACAAAGAGCTGATAGAATCCATGGCCTCGATGATAAGAGATGTTCACCCCGGGCCGGTCAGGACGGCATACCTGAACATGAACGAGCCCGACATAAAGGCAGGCCTCCAAAGCTTTTCAGGCACTAAAATAAAGAAGATAGTGGCTCTGCCGGTATTCTTGGCCAGCGGAGTGCATGTCAGCAAAGACATACCACGGGAGCTTGGCATGAACGGCACAAAAAAAGCAGTCCTCAGTCAGGATGGAGAGAAAATCGATATTCTTCTCGCCGAGCCTCTGGGGGCGGATGAATGTATTGCCAACCTCGCCTACAGGCGATTTATTGCCTGCTGTGAGCACGTCCAGGGCTAAATCACAGATATGATATGCGATATGATCGGAATGCACCATATTTTTTCCATATTGTTTTTCCATTAAGCCATCTCTGCCACTAGCCTATTAGTATCAGCTTAGCATTTTATATCTTGCCTGGCCAGGTCCATAAACGACTGTATGTGACCCCAAAGGCAAAGTGAGCTTGATCACTTCAATCTCAACTCCAGATTCTTTGCCATAGGTCCGTATCCTGCTCATGGCGCGGTCCATCATTCTCCCCGAGGTCATTATTAGAGAACTCTTGCCAATTATGGCCTTGAGAATGCACTTGTCTATGACGCCGTAGGTGAAGTCCAGAGGTATCCCGGAACGCTCGGCCACCACTTTGGCATTGGGGCCCATGGCCCCAGAATAACTCAAATGAGACTTTTCCAGGATATCAATGATGGATTCAGGATCAGCTCCATCCACGTTGCAGAGGTGAATCCTGCCTGGTGCCTCCCGGCGCTGGGAGATAGAACCTCGGGCATTGGACTCCAAGAGATCTGTTAACTCCAGCATGCTCTGGGGTGGCTTACCTCCTTTGAGCAGACCTCGGCAAGATAGCTCATTGTAGAGGTCCACGACTATTGGCAGCTTCAACCTGGCTTTTTTAATGAGATCTGCATCTCCAAATACTTCGGGCCCAGTGCCTCGGCGAATCACTCTCCCGTCCTCCATTAGAACAACCTCGTCAGCCCAGCGGTAGGCCAGGTCCACATCGTGCGTGGAGATGATCATCGTCTTGCCTCCGCAATTTAGCTCATCGAGCATGTCCATGATCTCCTCGGAGCTGGCCGGATCGAGGTTGGAGGTCGGCTCGTCCAGAATAATTACTTCAGACTCCATAGCCAGAATGCCCGCTATGGCTACTCTCTTCTTCTCACCTCCGCTGAGGTGATGAGGGGGGCGACGCTCGTAACCTGAGAGGCCCACATACTGGAGGGCATAACTCGCATGCTTCTTCATCTTCTCTTTGGAAAAGCCCAGGTTCACAGGTCCAAAGGCCACGTCCTGGTAAACAGTCGGAGCGAATATTTGGTCGTCTGAGTTCTGGAAGACCATCCCCACCTTACGCCTTATCTCCCGAATGTGGGCGGAATCGTACTGCAGGGGCTGGCCCCGGAAGAGAACTTTTCCCGAAGTAGGCCTAAGAATACCGTTGAACATCAGCAACAGAGTGGATTTGCCCGCACCATTCGGCCCTACCAAGGCAATTTTTCTGCCTTCTTCCAGAGATATGCTCACACCCTTCAGGGCCTTTGTTCCGTCTCCGTAAGAATAGACGACCTTGCTGGTTTCGAGAATGAATGTCATAGAACCTCAAAGCAATTGAATATTTCTGGTCAAAACGACGATAGCAGCGACGATGGCCATATACCCCATAACGGCAAAAATTGCCATCGGCTCTGCTTTACCGGACTGCTCCACGAGGTCGAGCTTGCCATCGTA
>JALNZQ010000161.1 GCA_023229165.1 Methanothrix sp. | reverse complement strand
TCTATTGCTTTTGCTTGTGCTCGCATCCATATTAATGCAGCTTTTGCTTGCTCTTCTTCTGACATCATTTTTTATTATCTTTTTTATTTATCTATCTTCTCATTATATTTTCTTGTTTCCATCCATACAAGTCTACCAAAAAAATTCCTATAAAACGCCTTTTTTATAAATGTTCTACTACATACAGAGCAGGCTCTTCTATCAATAACGCCTCTTTTTATTAAACCTAAACTAATAGGTAATGCAATCCATTTATGAAAATGAAACATATTTTCTCCTTATTCAAAATCAAAAAGATCTATTTCGCCTTTTACTATTTTATTATATTTTTCTTTCATTTCTTCTAATGTTAATTTTGGTTTAGAAATATTCATTGTATTTAAACCTTGGTCAGAAAGTTTTTGAATCCACCAAGCTTCCATATCATTTAATTTTGTTTGAAGTTGAATATTATTAAGTGAATATTCTCTTCTAACTTCAGACAAAACAAGAAATACTAAGTCTGTAATATGGCCTTTTTCACCTTCTTTTATATGTTCTTGCCATCTAAAAAATGGTAAATATTTAGTCTGACCTACATAATATTTATTTGTTTCTCTATTATAAATTTGATATATATAGCCATAAACATTCCCTTTTTCACCTTCTTCTTTTTCTTGAAATTCACCTTCAGAATATAAAGACGTTTCAAATTTTTTAAGACAATCATAGCTACAAAAATGAACTATATTATTATCATCTATGTTTCTACTTGGAAAAAACATTTTTTTACCATTTATTTTTTTATGACATTCATGCCAAAAACAATAAGAATCTATTTCAATCATAAATCTATCATAAAAAAACTGATCACTATCCATTACTATAGCATATACTCCATCTTGATTTTTAGGTCTTCTAAATAATAAATTTTTATAATTAGAACGAGATTTTACAATATCTTTAGCTTCTTCTCTCGATGAAATATCTTTAAGATAATATTCATCAAGTAATGTGCCTTTACCATCATCTTCAAAATCAACTTTTACTTGATCTTTTTTAAAATCATAAATTCTAATCCAATAATAACCATTATTAAAATTCATCTTAAATATCTAATTCTTTTTTAAATACGTAAGAATTTGAAAT
Organism: Methanothrix sp.; assembly: GCA_023229165.1. GTDB lineage: Archaea > Halobacteriota > Methanosarcinia > Methanotrichales > Methanotrichaceae > Methanothrix. The sequence goes on along the minus strand of JALNZQ010000161.1, from coordinate 5,288 downwards.
ATATGAAAAAGGTAATTCATCAAAACCATTTTTTAAATAAAAATTTCTTGCATCAAAATATTTATAAGACCATAATTTAATTTTTTTAAAACTATTATTTTTACACCATTTTATAGTATAATTAAGTAATTTTTTACCTACACCTTTTTTTCTCATTCTTTTTTGTACTGCTAAACTTTCTATTTCACAATACCATTTTTTTTTCTTTAAACATAACACACCAACAATATTATTATCTTCTTTAATAACAAAACAAGTTTTTTTACTTATATGTAATTTAAAATAATCTAAAAAAATATAATACTTAAAAATTGGACCACCAACTTCTTTAAATACTTTATGTATATATTGCATTTTAGGAATATCTTCTAATTTAGCAAGATTTATTCTCATTATACACAACCTAAATATTTATTACATACTGCACAATATCTATTAATATAAGGCCATCCATCTCTATCATATACTAATTGTTGCTTACAATTAATATGATCGCAATTATTTTTTAAAAATAATTGTATTTCTTCTTCAGTAGGTTCTTTAATATCAGATGATAATATTATATGACCTAATCTTTCTTTAATTATTTCAATAAACACATCTTCTTCTTTTCCATTTTTTAATAAAGTTTTCATAAATAATCCTTAAATATATAAGTGTCCTGAACTTAAAGCTTTATTAACTATAATAGAATAAGCATTATACCATTCATCTATATTTCCTACTCTTTTTATCATTTCTCCGATCCTTTAAATTTAACAAAATTTAACTTTTGTATTATTTTGCATCTAAAAAGCTCACGCTACTTTAGAAGGTGGAATCTCACAAAGAGCACGAAGATATATTCCCCTTGCCCCGTTTAGGTCACGATCCATTACAATTGACCCATCTTTAACATACTTCCTGCTACCTAAATTCTCTATTATCTTACCATTCCATGACAATGTTTTACTTGTATATGCTTCACATTGATATTCAACAACTTTATCATATTGTGCAGCTTTATATTCCAAAAACTTATGAAACTTGGAATGGGAAAACGTTAGCATAGACCTAACCGACTTTGACTTAAGTTTACGACCTCCTATTTTAGCCATACCTTGAGTCTCAAATTTTGGTATAACTATTATATCAAAATTTAAAACAAAAAATAAAGCTGTTTTATAATGTAATTCAGCTATCAAATCAGAAACTTTTAATCGCATACGATTGGTAGCTTTCTTCATATTTCTAATTTTAGCATTATTAATTTTAGAATTTTTAGCAATACTAATTTTAGAAATTAATTTATCAAGATGCTCACATAACCTTTGTATACGACCAAAATCTCTAAAACCAATCTTACCACAACAATCATCAGCATAAAATGTAGCAAATGTTCGTATGCCTGGATCGATTGCTACTATACGGTCTTGGCTATCGACTTGTCTTATAGTAACATTCTTTGTAACACACAGATACCACCTACCATGATCATATACCAAACGACTATCATTGATAGTGCTGATTTTTTCTGAAGAAAATAAATTACCTAACAATGTATAATATACACCTTTTTCACTTACTGCAGACTTAGGTATATAAATACTCTGCTCAAGATCTTTCTTGCTACGAAACTTAACTTCACAAAACTTACCAGTTTTTTTGTAATCAAGTTTTGCTTTTGATACAGCTTTACATGCATCTTTAATGGCAATACTCCTGACTTGGTATGGAGCATTTTCCGACCATTCAGGCAATTCATGTATAACTGAAGTCTTTAACTTAGCCCAACTCGAAATAGTATTGGGTTGTTTTAAATAAGAAACGACTTGATTATATGTATAGCGTGAAGTCCCAAACCAATTACGAAGAACTGCTCTCTGTTCTTGGTTCGGATATACTCGAATCCTTCTTGATACAATCTTTATATTTTCGCAATCCATGTAATCTACAGGAAAAGACGTGGATGATTGAACATAAGTCTTTTGTGAGTTATTGTTCGGGAGACAATAAAACTTCGTTGAGAACCACGAGTTTTCCACCATTGAACTCAAGAACCTGTCTGATGATATCTGTTCCAAATCTTGCAAGACGGTCTTTGTAGGCAACCACAAGTTTGATGACTTCTCCTTGCATTGCTCGTTCCAGTATGGCATTAAGACCTTTTCTTTTGTAATTAACGCCTGATCCGATATCTTTGACAATTTAGGCTGTTGGATATCTTCCTTGCATGTATTCAACTTGTCTTTGCAAATCATCTTTTTGCTTTGAAGACGAAACTCTACAGTAACAGATGGTTGTTGATCTTCGTTCTTGCTGGTGCAAGAACTCTGAGACATCAACTCTTCGGTCTCCTGATTCGAGTTTTTTACATTTAATTTTGCCTTCATCACACAACTTCCTGACAGTATTAGGATGCAAACCCAAGATATCAGCAACCTTTCGCATTGGTACGAAAGACATACTTTCTTCTTTTTAATATAATGTGTTACATTATATTAAAAAGTTATAAAATTTGTTAAAAAATATTAAATATTCATTTACTGGTCACTAACCTCTTTTTTCCCAGTGCATATTTAATTTATAACATTCCTTTAAATCGCAATGATAAACTATAGCTAATTTATTAATATATTTATCACCAATATTAACATAACCAAAAACATCTAAATTATCATTAAATAAATTAAATGGTAATTCATACATTTATTTAATGATTGATTTTGTTATTTTGATTTTTTTTAATACTATTTCCATATTTATTTTCCTTATAATAATTAAATAGATCTATTATAACAATAATCTATATCTAATCTTTCTTTCATATAATAATATATATCTTGATTAACATTACATTCTCTAATTATATCTAAAGGATTAATCAATTCACCTTTAATTGTATTATGACACGCTATACCTTTAGATTTATATTCTATATCTTTATGAATTAAATCTGAATTTTCTTCTATTGCATAATTCATACATTCTATATCTGATTCAGAAAATTCATCCATATCCAATTTTAAATTATTTTCTCCTACAACACTCAAAACATAACATAAATTAGCTATAACTGGTCCATGATCTAAAGCAATCCAATCTTTAAATATAAACTGATGATATTCAATTATTGATTTTTTGTCTGCAAAATACATAATTTTAACTACTTTATAAAAATCATTAATAATATTTTTATCTTCTAATTTTTTAGATACATATTTAAAACCTGCTACAAATTTATTAATGTTCAAATATTTATTAGAATTTTTTTTCTCGAAATCCTGTAATCTATTTAATTCTTTATCTATACATGTCATACAAACATATCCACCCATAACATCATTTCTTAATGGTGTATGTTTATCTTCACCACATACTGCACATATAGTATGCTGAGAAGAATGATACCCACTATGTTCTTTTGTATCTTTTATAACTTTTAAATAAACACCATATTCTTGTTGACTATCAATGCAAAGAATCTTACCATTTTTAATTTCTTGAATTTGATCTTCAGTTATTTCATAAAAATCATTTCCATAACCTTCACTTTGAGTTTTAATTTCTTCTTCTTTAATAATATTACAAGATTCAATTGTCCTTACATAGCATCTATTTTCATATCTATTTTCCATTTTAATCATTACTCCCTGCTATAACAATTTAATAAACTTTAGTTATTCTATATTCTTGTTTTTTCCCTCTTAAATCTAAATTGCCTTTAATATCACACTTAACATTAACTATAGTATCTTTAGATAAATTTAAATTTAAAAATTTTTTAGAACATTTATTTTTATCTAATTCAGATACAATAAATTTTCTAACAAAAATAAATTTACCTTTTTTTAAAATTTCATATACTATATCCATACATAATATCCTACTATATTAACCATTTTACCAATCTATCTAAATCTTTTTCACCTTCCCAGAAACAAAACTGCCATTCATCATTATTTAAGTCTTTTATAAAAATAGACAATAGACCAGATGCTCTTTTTATACTATCTTTTAATGAATCATATCCACCTTTCTGAAAAAGACCTATTCTTAATTTTGCAACTACTTCATCGGGATATTCTCTAAGATAATTTAAAATTTCAACATCACGGTTTTTAATTATAGTTTTCAAAAAATCCTCACATTTAATAAAAATATTTATCTTATTTTTTAATATAATAATTAAAAAATAAAAAATCAATCTTTTTTTATCCAACGATCTTTTACATAACCTTTTATTGGATCAATTATACAAAATTCAGGCTCATATTTATTTCCACGCCTTATTTTTTCTTTAAATCTATTAAACATTTCTATATTATTTAAAACTTTAAATAAAGAATATACATTTTCATCTAAATCATTATATATTTCTAATGGAGTTTGATTTTTAGAAAATAATAATGAAGCACCTCCACCGAAAGCTTATATATATATCATATATTGAAAGAAAATTATTTAATAAAATTTTCGTAAGATAAGTTTTACCACCATAATATTTTATTGGAGAATTCATTTATTACATCCAATCTTTCGATTACAAGTCGAATGCTCTATCAATTGGCATTAAAATGGTGCCGAGGGAGGGATTCGAACCCTCAAGCCCATAAGGACTACAGATTCTAAGTCTGCTGTGTAAACCATTCCACCACCACGGCATATAATTTTATTTAGTACCCAAGAAGGGACTCGAACCCTTATGAGCATAGCTCACGAAATTTTGAATTTCGCATGTATACCAATTCCACCACTTAGGCATTAATTTAACAATTCTTTAATACTCTCATAAATAGTTCTTGAAATATAAGAGTTATTACAAAAAACATTATATTTTAAAAAAATATTAATTCCATTTTTTTTAATTCTATCGCCTATAAACCCATCAATAAAATTTTTATCAATACATTTAATATTATCTGGAATATAACAAATTATTGTTCTATTTTCTTCAAGTTTTTGAAAATCTACACCTAAATTTTCAAAATATTTTCTAATTTTCTTTCCTAATTCAAAACCAATTAAATCTAAATATTGTTTACAAAAATATTCAAAGTCTAATTTATATTCTTTATGCATAAACTCCTTATTTACTAAATATACAAATAATTAATTTTTCTATCATTATATAAAAAAGTTTAAATAAGCAAAATATTATAAATATAAAATCTTTTAAATATTTCATTTTTTACTTCTTTCTAAAATTTCAAATTCTTCTTTACTTACTTCTAATCTATCTATTCTATTAAAATCACAATCTAAACAAACTATTTTATCAAATTTTTTAAATCTTCTAACTCTTCTTG
>JALNZQ010000160.1 GCA_023229165.1 Methanothrix sp. | reverse complement strand
TCCCGTCGCATGCGTCCCACCTCCTGGGCCACAGCAAAGGGAACGGGAATCTCTTCTCCAGTCCAGCTGGGAATCTCGCCGCTTCGGTGGATGGGCACCACCTTGATCTCATTATCTCCAATCTCGGTGATCTCCCAGATTTCCCCCTTGGTGACGAACGTGGCTCCCGGCTGGGCGAAGCTTATGACAAATGCCTCGTCTAAAGTTCCCACGGAGCGGCGGCCTACAATGTCGTAGACGTTGTACCTCTTCTCATCCGGGATCATGGAGAGGTTTTCGATGTAGTACTCCCGCGCTTTGCGGGTCCTCTGCAAAATATCGCCATCAGGCCATGCCAGCCGATGCTCCACCATTTGAGTAATGACGCCATCCATCTCTTCCTTCAATAGATCTCGGAAGGGGTAGGCTCTGGTGACGATTCTATACACCGTTTCCCTATCGATGTCCCCAAAATCCATCTCCAGCCCTACAATCTGATTGGCCAGGACATCTGTGGGCTTCTCGTGAATCAAAATGGCTTCCAGCTCGCCGGCTGCCGCCCCGCGGGCAATGGCGCAGCCTTCGGCCACGTCATCGGCGCAGGTGGCGATGATGGTCCCGGAAGAGATGAGGCCGATCTTGTGTCCGGCTCTGCCTACCCGCTGAAGCAAGCGTGATATCTCACGCGGCGAGCTGTACTGGATGACGTGGTCCACATCGCCGATATCAATCCCCAGCTCCATGGAGGATGTGCAGATCAGGCCGCGCAAATCGCCGGCCTTGAAAGCCTCCTCTGCTTCCACTCGGGTTTCCACAGAGAGGCTGCCGTGATGCACGCCGATGGGCTCGTTAAGCTGGCGGAACCGAGAACCCAGGACCTCTGCCGCCTGCCGGGTATTCACGAAGATGAGGCACTTCTTGTTGTGCACCGTCTCCCGGATGAAGCGAATCTGCGAAGCCAAACGTGGATCGCACTCCAGGGTGCTGGCCAATGCATAGTCCCCCCGGCTGGGAGCGGGGCTGACCACGCGAAAGTCGCTGGCCCTCTCCACATCCGTCTGGATGATTCGAAAGCTTCGTGCCGTTCCGACGAGCAGCCTGGCCACGGCCTCTGGCGAGCCAACCGTGGCAGAAAGCCCAATCCTTTGAAAGTCGCCGGCAAGCTCCGCCAACCTCTCCAGGAGCACGGCCAGTTGCGAGCCGCGCTTGGAAGTGGCCATCTCGTGCACCTCATCTACCACGACGGTCTTGACTGTGGAAAGATTTCGGCGCAGGAGCTTTCCTGTCAGCATCACCTGCAGCGTCTCTGGAGTGGTGATCAGCAGGTCCGGCGGCTTTAATGCCTGTTTTCTTCGATCCGCCTGGCTGGTGTCGCCGTGCCGGACGGCGACCGTGATGTTCAGCTTCTCTCCCCATTCGTGAAACCGGCGCAGCATATCCCGGTTCAGGGCACGAAGCGGCGTAATGTAGACTGCTAGCGTGCCCTTGCGCTCGCTGGAGAGAATCTTGTGAAAGATGGGAAGGCTTGCCGCCTCTGTCTTTCCTGTGCCAGTAGGCGCGATGAGCAGCACATTTTCTCCGGCGAGGATGGCAGGAATGGCCTCTTCTTGCGGCTTCGTCGGCTCGAAGATCCGCTCTTCCTCTAGATTTGCTCTGATCTGGTCATGAAGCAGGCCGAAGGCGTTCACAATTATTCATTTGCTGAGCAGGTATATGAAAGCCTTGCGGCAAAGACGATATGAGCCTCGTCGATGAACGATTAAGATCTGGCCCCGATTCCTGAGAATTTAATCCCGGCTTTTGAGTGGAGAAGGGGGAGACAAAAACTCAAAATGAATCATTCATGATATTGTATGTTATTCATACTTTTGTAAATGTAAATAATGTTTTCTGTAATCTTTTTCCAGGAAAACTACTTATTCTTACACGTACTATTGGCTTGCTATGGCAGGAGTACCTGAGTGCATGAGAAGATCACGAAAGCATCTGGTAAAGCCCGCAAAATCAATTGTTGCCGATGCCCGGGCTCTGCAGCTGGAGACGGCAAAACAGATCCTGGCAGAGGTTTTCCACGCACGGCTTTACGATGTAGAGGATATGATTATGAGAAGGCTTGCGGAGAGGTGCTGGCCTCTGGACGAGAGCAGGATCAAGGAGAATAGAAGCTTTGCAAATTGGGGGACGTGGCCGGAGATGTTCCAGATGGAGGACGAGATCAAAATTTAGTCTAGATTTAAATATTTAATTTAATGCTAGAATCTCTGCAGACATCCCTCGCCAGGGATTTCTCCTTCCATCCAGACATTTCTTAGCCATTCCTCAATCCCGGATATTTTTATTAATATTAATTCCAATGCCGGTCCCTAACTTTCCCGTGCCATCGGGCGATGTCTTGAAATCTCTATCTTAGAACTGCCTCATTTACTTCATCTACATCCCGACAAGGATTGTTGTCGCTTAACTTACTGTCGGTAAGGTTCACACCAGTAGCTGATTTCACCAGTTCGTATAATGCCCCGTTTACGGGAACCTCTATATTATGCTTTTTCGCCTGACGAATTATGTAGCCGTTTATGGAATCAATCTCGGTCATCCTCCCCTTTAAGACATCCTGGAGCATGCTGGAGGTATTGCCTGATGTCTTCTCGGCTACGGAATAGACCATTTCCATAACGCTCTTCTCATCCCTCTTTATGCCTTCCTTTGCGGCAACGTTCACTGCTTCTCTAACCGCACCATGCACAGTGTTTTTGAGGACGGAGGATAAAACAATCCTGTTCTCCCGGCGGGTCAGAGCGGTTATGGGATTTATCACTGAGTTGACGAAGAGCTTGCTGTATTGATGCTCCTTAAAATCCGGGGCAAATTCCATCTCAAAGCCCTTCTCCAAAAACCTCTCCATCATAAATTGTTTCTTATCCTCGCCGATTTTATCCTCTAGAATGGTTTTACCCGTTCCTTTCAACTGAGCCGTGCCATCCTCTGAGAGCTTCACTCCCAGAGATGTGATGCCTTCCAATACTTGATAATCGGGCAGATCAAGCTCATCAAAGACTTCCCGATTTCCCATGCCGTTCATCAACAATATGAAGATGGCATTCTTCAGCCGCCCTTGCAGCAGGCCGGACGTTCTCAGTTCATCGCAGACACCGGGCAAAGAGTAGGTCTTAACGCTTACTATTATGATCTCCGGACAAAAATCGGATGCTTTCAGATCAGCAAAGTCTGTAAAGCAATGTTTGAACCGCAGTAGCTTAATCTCTTCAGGAAGATATATCTGCAAGCCTATATCTTTTATTCTATTTATATGGCTATTTCTCCCCAGGAGTGCCACGTTTTCTATCTTATCTCCAGATAGGTCACGGGGATCTGATAGAAGGTATCCCATGAATGAGCCAATGGCTCCCGCTCCATAAATCAAGACATCTGCCATTTTAATTCATCAAATACTCAATCACCTGCCCCCTATAAAAATCTCTTCCGAGCCGTCAAGCTGATAATTCAATTCGATTAATTAAAAAATATTAAGCGGCCAGGCCTACACATTTAGCTGGTAAGCATAGCCGGCTTTAAAGTACTTGTAATCCGAGAACGTGAGCCCGCTGCCATCTATGGCAATATTATGGTACGAATCTCCTGGCACATTGATGGTCACTGTGCCGTCCGGTTCTCCTGTCATTCCCTCGGTGGCCTGATAGCTGCCATCGACATAGACATTATACCCTCGAAGCCAGGCTGAGCTGATGGTGACAGCCGCGAAATTATAGACGGGCTGGGCTGGAGACTGGTAGGGCACTACATCTATTACTATCACGTTGCTGGGCTGACCGGCAATATTGAAGAACAACTGATGCTGCCCCACCTCATCAGCATAAAATCCTATCTGGTTGTAGGGATTGAAGTAGTAGCTGTTCATATCCAGGTTGCCGTCCGGATAAATCTCGTAGAGATATCCATAACCTCCGGCGGGCGACGTGGTGATCATGCTTAGCATAGAGCCCAAAGGAACCATGGCATACTGAGTCCAGCTGGAAGACCCAGAAATCCAGAGAGAGTTTGTGCCGGTGCTAAGAGCATAGGTCTGATACTGCGTGTAGGGCACCGCTTTTTGCGTGGAGCCGAAGTAGAGCATGGCAGGCTCCACTTCCTTCAAATCGATTTTAGTAGGAGCGGTGAGCTGATCTTCCGGAGCCTCGGAGGTAGAGCGGTAGTACTGGGAGAACTTCTGCAAAGCAACCTGGCTGGAAGCCTGGCTTGAATCCTGGCCGAGTGCCTGACCGGATACCTGACCGGATACTTGAGCTAATGACTGGCCGGCATTCTGGTCTATCGCTGGATTGGACTGGAGCTGCAGGCTGCGCACCTTAGTCGCACCCTGCGTTTCAGACTGCAAACCCGCAGACGCCGTCAGCTCGCTTGAACTGAGGGGCTTTTCACTCCATGATGCCGAGACTGATCCTTCAGAGCCTGCCTTTTTCGATCCCGAAGATGACGAGTCCTGCAAAGCGGCAGCTTCTGTTACAGTGATTGTCCCTTTCATGCCGGGGTGAATGCTGCAGTAATAACCGTAGCTTCCAGGAGTATTGAAAGTGAAGTCGAACTTCTTTCCTGGATTTAGCACACCGGAATCGAATAAGCCTTTAATATCACTGGTGACGGTATGCTGCACACCATCCTGATTATGCCACTCGACAATTGCTCCGGCGGGCACGGTCAAGGTGGAAGGCTGAAATGAGCTGTCCTTTATATTTACCTTGGTCGCAGAGCCGGATGGATCGGCAAACGTATCGAGTTTCACATCACCGAAATTGTACCCAACCTGCTGGTCAAGTTTCTTTTCGGACACAGCGACCGATAAGCTGATCAGCATGATCAGAATCACTATTGAGAGATACTTTTTCATATACCAAACCCCCATTTCTTTATAGATACGGATCTATAAGAATAAATATTTTTTCGAGGAAAAACGCTTACAAATTACAGTAAATGATTGGTTGGACGTGGTTCTTCACTCTTTCGCCATTTCCCTGATTTTGCACACAGTGCGCCAATTGCGATCTGTCATCGGCACACCAAGCAATTTCTCGGCACTTGCCGCGAGCTTGGATCCACCTACCCCTTCAGGAGCATGCAGATAAAACACGCCATCAGTCAGATGAAACCGTTCGCTCTCCTTCTTAAGGCCGTCGAGTTTCTTTAAATCGGGGCTCTTAGGCGTGAAGGCCAGAAAGCCCAGATGCAAACGGCTGGGATCGGTTTCCGCTTCGGGAAACGGGTTTTCCACCATTGCCTTTTCTATTTCATCAAGCCCGAAAATGAGAACGTAGGGTTCGAAACCATGGCGCTTCTTGATTTCAACGGTTAATCGTTTAGAGATTTGTTCGATGTTCTTTTCAGCACTCTGGAAAATTACATTACCGCTTTGAATGTAGGTCTTGATGTTTCGAGTACCAATATCTTCCAGAAGGACAACAAGCTCGTTCATCGGTAAGAGATTCTTTCCGCCGACGTTAATGCCTCTGAAAAGCGCAATATAGGTATTCATTTGATCACCGCTTGAGGTGTCGCCACCATCAACGCCCAACCACATTATAATTCATAGAGTTTCGAAAGGAAAAAAGGGTTTTGAGTGAAATAGCTTCACTCTTCCGGCTCATCCCGGAAGATGGTCTGCTCCCTTCCCGGCCCCACAGAGACGGCTGAAATGCAGTTGTCCAGCGTCTCAATATAGAGTAGATCCTCCAAACGCTCAACATAAGCCCGGGCATTGGCCGGCAGATCGTCATACTCTTTAGCTTCGGTTATATCCTCAGTCCAGCCGTCCATCTCCTCATAAATGGGCTTGCATCTGGCCAGGTCCGGTGTGCTCTCCGGTGGATAACCTATGGTCTCGCCGTTCAGCTCATATCCGATGCAGATTTTTATGGGATTTATGCCAGTCAGCACATCCAGCTTGGTTAGAGCCAGCTCCGTGTAGCCGTTCAGGTGCACGGACTTCAGGGCCAGGACAGCATCAAACCAGCCGCAGCGTCTGGCCCTGCCCGTGGTCGTGCCATACTCCGCACCCTTCTCTCGCATCATCACGCCCAGATCGTCTTTTAGCTCCGTGGGCATGGGACCTTCTCCGACGCGGGTGATGTATGCCTTGATCACACCGACAACGTTGTCCACCATTACCGGGCCGACCCCCAGATTAGCGCAGGCACTTCCCGCTGTGGTGAAGCTGGAGGTCACGAACTTCTGCGTGCCGTGGATGACATCCAGGAATGCTCCCTGAGCGCCTTCGGCCAGAACGCTCTTGTCTTCGATGAGAGCAACGTTGATCTCACGCGAGACATCCGTCACCCTGTCCTTCAGTCGCTTTCCGATCTCCAGATACTCATCAATGTATGGCGCATACCTGACCACCGTGGGGTCACCGCCCATGTCGGCGGTGGCCTTCCCCTTGGCCGGGCCC
>JALNZQ010000159.1 GCA_023229165.1 Methanothrix sp. | reverse complement strand
AAGATCTATTTCTGCTTTAGCAGCAGCATCAAAATTAGGGTTATTCGTATAAAATGCTTTGTAAGATGTATAGCCCTTACTTGCCAAAAGTGTTTTCAATTCATCGAAAGTATATTCTGTAGTTATATCTAAATCTTTAGGATCTATTAAATTGGTGGGCTTGGAGAGGTCCATGCCTACTGAGCCAAAAACAAAGAGACCTGTTAAAGGATTCTGATAAGCAAATGCTACATGTCCGGGTGCTACTGTTACAGGGCCAATGGTAATTCCCAAAGCTTTTTCCTTATTTGCCACAATTGCCATGCCCTGTGTGTCTTGGCCGCTCACGACACTTGAAAATAGCATTATCATAAGCAACACAAATGCTAAAGGTCGATTTTTTAAGACCATATCAATTATCCCTCCTGGGCTACATCATCAACTGCCGCGTCCTGAAGGGCGCGGCTTGCGACTACATAAAAAGTCGTGTCGCGTCTGGTGGGCTGACTAAACCACCCTGAGGCTCATAGATATACCTCAAGTCTCGTGTTCGATGCTCATATTGCTTGTACAAGTCAGTTAAGCCGTTTCTCTACGGGGGAGTGCCCAACCAGGATCAAAGCTGGTCCTACTTCAGCAATAGACAAGATCGTGAGGTATTTCATGGCAAATATAGTTATCGTACGTGCTCCTCCCCACCGTGAACGATGGGGACTCCGCACTGCTACGAAGTTGAAACACCTCAGATAACTTTGTTTGCCCAAATTCAGTCCAATCACTAGACCTTGTTTGCAAACCTTTATCTCCTATCACCCCATCCCCCCTCTAGTTCCGGAATGTGACCTGCTTAGGTCGAACCGGTAAAGGTGAAAAGAGATGAAGTCTTTTTACGGTTATATCAGTGATGCCTGGTCCTCTCCCCGAGAGGGATATGTTGGCGCACTGCGGCAGGACAGGCTCAAGGCCTGGCGCCAGGAAAGCACCGTGCAGAGGATCGATAGGCCCACTCGCCTGGACAGGGCGCGCGCTCTAGGCTACAAGGCCAAGCAGGGCATTATCGTGGCACGTGTCAAGGTAAGACGCGGCGGCAGGAAGAAGTCCCGTTACGAGAGAAACAGAAAGACCAGCAAGATGGGCGTTAACGCCATCAGCATGGGCAAGTCCATTCAGAGGATCGCTGAGGAGCGGGCTGGCAGACGGTTCCGCAACATGGAAGTTCTCAACTCCTACTGGGTGGCCGAGGACGGCAAGCAGAAGTTCTACGAGGTCATTTTAGTGGACCCGTGCGCTCCCTCCATCATGAATGATAAGAACCTCAAATGGGTCTGCAATGATGTTCATCGCGGTAGAGCAGTCCGCGGCAAAACATCAGCCGGTCGCAAGGGCAGAGGCCAGAGGCACAAGGGCTTCGGCACCGAGAAGACCAGGCCCGGCATCAGAGCCCACGACGGAAAAGGAAAGTAAGTGATTGACAAGGTCTCTTTCCGGGCCTTTGTGGCAGCAACGGAAGACGAGGGCCGCGTGCGCGAGGCGCTCGCCGTCTTCGTCCCTCTGGACAGAATATCAGGAGTTACTGCAGAGGGCCATTTCGGAAACGAGATAAAAATACTGGAGGCGGTGCTGCGAAAGCGTGAGGCTGCTGCCTTCTTTCAAATTCTTCGCGAGCAGCTCCCTACTGAAGACCTGCAGAGGCTTCGCCGGGAGATCCCGGACCGGTTGGAGGGCGAAAGCCACTTTCACCTGCGCCTCGACAAACAGGCTGCCTACAAAGGCCTGCTGCGTTTGACCGACTCCAAGGATGCCCTGGACACAACAATTCTCGTCAAGACCTATCCCGCCCGGCGCGAGTCGGCCTTGAAGATCATCAGCGAGCTCATATGAGCTTTTACGAATGCCTTAGCGTTTTTCCTGAAGGCGCAGCCTCAGCCAGCCGCATGGCCCTGACTGCAAAGGGATTGGGCTATCAGGGCATAATAATCTGCAACTGCGACCCGGGCAGGATCTTCATGCCCCAGGCGGCCGAGATGATTAAGGGAATTGAAGTGGCCATCGGTGCTGAGGTGACCGCGTCGAGCAGCAAGGCACTGAAAAGCCGCATCTCTGCCCTGCGGGCCAGATATCCGTTTATCGTGGTTTCTGCAGGATCGGATGAGACAATCCGGGCGGCCTCTGAAGACCCCAATGTGGACCTTCTCATGCATCCCTGCGAAGTACGGCGCCCTTTAGCCATTGCTACAGCGCGAGCCGCCAAGCTAAATCAGGTCAGCATCGGCTTTGACCTGAGCCCCCTGGTGGTTCTACGCGGCAGCTCGCGCTCTCGCTGGCTGGAAGCTGTTCGCCGCAATCTGCAGCTGGTAAGAAAGTTCGAGCTACACCCGGTTATCACCGCGAGCGCGAATTCTCACCTTGACCTGCATTCTCCCCGCGACCTGGTTGCTATGGCAGAGGTGGCGGGCTTTGAGCCGGATGAGGCAAAGGAAGCACTGTGTCGGTCGGGAATACTGCTGGCACTCAATCGCAGAAAATGGGTGGGTCCGGGAGTAGAGCTTCTATGAGAAGCAGACTTCCTGTGCTGCGGGGCAGAAGACGGTACATGGTATTTGAGCTTGTGTATGAATGCGAAATTTCGCCTAAAGATCTGATGAGCGAGATTCTCTCATCACAGTTTTCCCTTTTCGGCGACGAGGGAGCCGCGAAAAACCGGCTCAAAATGATCGCTTTCAATGGCCGCTATGGCCTGATCCGTTTTTCCCATAAACATGTCCAGGAGACACGGGCGACACTGGCCACGGTCCATTCCATTCATGGGATTCGAGTCGCTCTTCATACAAAAGGCGTCTCGGGAACAATCAAATCCGCTACAGAAAAGTATTTACCACGACTGAGTAAAATATGTGCTGAAAGCGACGGAAGAAGAATCGAGCTGAAAGACGTTTCCGGGTGTATTATCCGCACCTATGGTGTAAAAGTCGATCTCTGTCCGGACGATCGCAATAAGTGCATAGGATCAGACACCCAATACCTGGGGCTGACCTCTTTTGATTTAAGTGGAGGACACGAGGATGCAGATGGCACCGCAGATGGGTTATGACAGGGCTATTACCGTATTCAGCCCTGACGGCAGATTATTTCAAGTTGAATATGCCCGCGAGGCCGTGCGGAGAGGAACGACGGCTGTGGGCATCAAGTCAAAAGACGGCGTGGCTGTACTGGTAGACAAGAGAATCACCAGCAGGCTCATGGAGCCCAAGTCCATTGAGAAGATCTTTCAGATAGACACGCACATCGGCGCCGCCACTTCTGGTCTGGTAGCAGATGCCAGAGTCCTGATCGACAGATCCAGGGTAGAGAGCCAGATTAACCGGCTGGTCTACGACGAGCCCATTGGTGTAGAGGCCCTGGCCAAGAAGATCTGCGACTTCAAGCAGCAATATACTCAGTACGGCGGAGTTCGGCCCTTTGGAACGGCGCTGCTCATCATTGGCGCAGAGGAGGATAGAACTCGCCTCTTTGAGACCGACCCGTCCGGCGCTTTATTGGAATACAAGGCCACGGGCATTGGAGCCGGCAGATCCGCAGTGATGGAGGTCTTCGAGGAGAAGTACAGAGAAGACCTCACAATGGATGAGGCAGTGCTCTTGGGCCTGGAGGCGCTCTACAAGGCTGCGGAAGGCAAGGTAGAAGCGGCCACAACAGAGATTGGCATCATCAAACTGGGCGACAAGAAGTTTTACAAGCTGACGGAGAAGGAAGTAGCTGCTTATGTTGAAAGGATGAAGGCTGCCGTCGCCGCCGGCAAAGTTGAGACGGGGGAGAAGGGAGAAAAAGGAGAGGCATAAGAATGGTCAGACTGGACGACGCAGTTCCTGCGCGGCTCAAGACCCACGGAACCACCTTTGAGGTTTTAGTGGATCCCGATGGAGCCCTGGCTCTGAAGAGGGGAGATTGCGTCAACCTGGAAGATATCCTGGCAGTAGAGGATATCTTCGAAAATGCCTCTCGCGGAGACAGAAGCCCGGAAGAAGATCTGCAAAAGGCCTTCGGCACGTTGGAAGTTCTGCCCATTGCCGAGATCATCATTAAAAAGGGCGATATCAGCCTGACGGCTGAGCAGAGAAAGCAGTTCATCGAGAACAAGCGGCGGCAGGTCATCGAGGTCATAGCCAGAAATGCCATCAATCCCCAGACCAAAACTCCTCATCCGCCGAATAGGATCGAGCAGGCCATGACCGAGGCCCGCGTCAATATCGACCCCACGAAATCCACTGATGAACTGGTCAAGATCGCCATGAAGGCCATCCGGCCCCTCATCCCCATAAGATTCGAGGTGGTAGATGTGGCGGTAAAAATTCCTTCCGCGTATGCTCCCAAGGCTTACGGCGAAGTTGCCGCCTTTGGCAAGCTCAGTCGGGAAGCATGGCAGAACGATGGCTCTTGGATTGGCGTGGTCCAGATACCGGCTGGCATGCAGACAGAATTTTACGCCCTTATCAACCGGCTGACCAAAGGCGAAGCTGAGACGAAGCTTCTTAAGCATTGAAGATGGGAGTTAAAAGCGCATGGATCGCAAGGTGGTAGTACCAGGTGATCTTCTCTCTGAGGAGGCCAAGAGGTCGGGCGAGGGGACGTATGTAAAGAATGGTGGCGTCTACTCCTTGCTATATGGTCTTGCGAACTTTAGGGATAAGATAAATGTCATACCTCTGGCGGGAAAGTACATACCCGAACCGGGGGACAACGTCATAGGTGTAGTGAAGGATATAACCTTCTCCAATTGGATCGTGGATATAAACTCGCCCTACGATGGGCTGCTACACATCTCTGAGTTCCCGAATAGAATCGAATCGGACGAGATGTCCAAGAATTTGCGCATCGGCAGCTCTATCATGACACGGGTGACTGATGTAGATCCCACTATGAAGGTGGAGCTTACTTTGAACGACAAGAATCTCGGTCAGATCAGGACCGGCCAGGTCATCGAGATAAGCCATACACGAGTTCCCAGGCTCATCGGCAAGGGAGGCTCCATGATCAGCATGCTGAAGAAAGAGGTAAACTGTAACATCTTCGTTGGCCAGAACGGCAGAATCTGGATCCACGGGGGTACAGAGGATATGGATCTGGCTCTGAAGACCATAACTCTGATTGAGAGGGAAGCCCATACCAATGGTCTCACGGACCGAATTGTGGACTTCCTAAAGACGGAGAAAGGGGCCAGAAGTTGATCGCTATGGATGAGACTGATATATCATTTTTCAAAGATGGACTGCGCCTGGATGGCCGAAGGGCAGATCAGCTCCGACCTGTGAAAATCGAGGTGGGAGTCCTGGCCAGAGCAGACGGCTCATGCTACATCGAGATGGGTGGAAATAAGGTCATTGCGGCAGTATACGGGCCCAGGGAGGTACATCCCAGACACTTGCAGGAATCAACCAGGGCCATTGTACGCTACCGGTACAATATGGCCTCCTTCTCCGTTGAGGACCGAAAACGACCGGGCCCGGACCGAAGGTCACAAGAGCTTTCCAAGGTCAGCCGGGAGGCACTGGAGCCCGTGATTCTGACCAGCTTCTTCCCTCGATCGGTCATAGACGTTTTTGTAGAGGTGCTTCAGGCCGATGCGGGGACCAGGACAGCCGGCATAAATGCAGCGGCAGTGGCTCTAGCTGATGCTGGAATACCCATGAAGAGCATGATATCGTCCTGTGCTGCGGGGAAAGTGGCCGATACCGTAATTCTTGATCCCATGAAAGAGGAAGACAACTTCGGCCAGGCAGACCTGCCCATTGCCATGACTCCGGGCGGAGACATCACTTTGCTACAAATGGATGGCGGCCTCACTCCTGACGAGTTTCAGAGGGCCGTGGAGATGGCCATGAAGGGTGCGAGAGACATCTATGAGCTGCAAAGAGGTGCCCTGGTGAAGAAATACAGCCAGATGGTAGAACAGCCTGGGCGAGAGGAGGTGCATGTCTGTGACTAACGTCATCTCCGAGATAAAAAAGGACTTTATTTACAACCTGCTGCTCAAAGGAGAGAGGATCGATGGCCGTACCTTTGATCAGTACAGGGAGATATCCATCCAGAGAGATGTGATCCGCAAGGCGGAAGGCAGTGCGCTTGTTAAATTAGGCTCCAGCCAGGTGCTGGTGGGCGTGAAGATGCAGCCCGGAGAGCCTTTCCCGGATACGCCCAATAAGGGTGTCATCATCACCAATGCCGAGCTGGTGCCGCTAGCCTCACCCTCCTTTGAGCCGGGTCCGCCCAATGAGGTGGGAATCGAGCTGGCGCGCGTTGTGGATCGCGGCGTGCGCGAATCCAAGGCAGTGGATCTGGAGGCGCTTTGTATTTTGCCCGGCAAGCAGGTCTGGATTATATTCATCGATGTGCATATCCTGGATGACTGTGGAAATATACTCGATGCCGCGTCGCTGGGCGCTATCGCCGCGCTGCTGTCCACCAAGGTGCCTGCAGCCA
>JALNZQ010000158.1 GCA_023229165.1 Methanothrix sp. | reverse complement strand
ATATTATATGTACAATTTAAAGATGCTTTAGAAGTTTTAAGAAATTATTTTCATAAAAAGGAATATTAATGAAAATTGAAAAAAGTTTAGTTGAAAGATATTATTTAAAAGAAGATTGGACATATGCAGATATTCATATATCAGAAGATGGAGCTTTATCTATAAGATCAGATTATGGAGATTATACATATAAATGGGGATCTTTTGGTGATAGTTTTAAAAAATTTTTAATTTCTATAAATAATGATTATTTAATTAATAAATTGGGTGGTGTAAATTCTTATATATTTGATTATGATTTAACTATAAAAGAAATAAAAAAAGAAATTATAAAAGGAAGAAGAGAAGGATTAGATAACGAAGTTGTTAGAGAAATTTGGAATGAAATAGAAGAGTTAGAATATACTTCTATTAAAGATATATTTTATAAAATTATAATGGATACACAATATTTTGATATTATATGTGATAATGATCCATATAATATACCTTGCCAAGAAAGTATAAATCCTCAATTAAGTTCTTTTATAAAAGAACTTTGGCCTAATTTTATTGCTTATCTTAAAGAAGAAATTAAAAGTTTATAACAAAGTTGTTTTTATAATAAAATTTTAGTATATTTTATTATAAAAAAAGGAATATTTTATGAAAATTAAATTATGTCAATTAAATACAGTTGTTGGTGATTTAGAAGGTAATACAAAAAAAGCGATTCAATGTATTGAAAATAGTAAAATAAATTTTACTAATGAAATAATTATTTTCCAAGAATTACTTATTACAGGTTATCCACCATTAGATTTAATAAATCAAAGAGATTTTATCAAAGAGCAATTAAAATATAAAAATAAAATTGTAGAATCTACTAAAGGTTTTAATGGTTTGGTTGTTTTTGGATATATAGAAGAAAATAATGGTATTGGCAAAGATTATTTTAATTCTGCATTGGTATGTCATAATGGAATTGAAATTTATAATTATAGAAAAAGATTGTTACCTACTTATGATATTTTTGATGAGGCAAGATATTTTGAACCAGGTAAAGAAATGGGTCTTTTCCAATTTAAAGGAAAAAGAATTGGCTTGGTTGTTTGTGAAGATTTATGGTATAAAAATAAGTTATATACATTAAATCCTGCAAAAGAATTGTTTAATGCTAAAGCTGATTTTATTATATCTATTAATGCTTCTCCCTCTATTGTTAAAAAATATGCTTATAGAGTTAATATGGTTAAGAAGATAAGTGAAGAGTATGCTTTGCCTATTATTTATCTTAATAGTGTTGGTGGTAACGATGATATTATTTTTGACGGTAATTCATTTGTTACTAATTCAAAAGGTATTCTTGTTGAAAATCTTTATAGATTTGAAGAAGATATTAGAATTATTGATTTAAACTCATTAGATGTGAATAATTATAATAATATTAATAATTGTAAATCTGATGCACAATTTTATTATGAACAAGCAGTTTTAGGTATACGAGATTATGTTAATAAGTGTGGTTTTAAAGGAGTGGTAATAGGAGAATCTGGTGGTATAGATAGTGCAGTTGTAACAGCTTTAGCAGTTGATGCATTAGGTGCTGATAGAGTTGTTGCTATTACTATGCCATCACAATATTCATCAATAGGTAGTTGTGTAGATTCAGCTAAGTTATGTAAAAATTTAGGCGTTAAATTATATACATTTCCTATAGGTAATTCTTTTAGTGAATTATCATTACAATTTAACAATACTTTTGGTGAATTAAAAGCAGGTGTAACTGAACAAAATATGCAAGCTCGTATAAGAGGCCAAATTTTAATGGCATATTCTAATAGATATGGATATTTAGTTCTTTCTACAGGTAATAAAAGTGAAGTGTCTGTTGGATATACAACTATTTATGGCGACATGGCTGGAGGTTTAGCTCCAATATCAGATTTATATAAAATGGAAGTTTTTACTGTTGCAAAATATTATAATGAATTATATAAAGCTGAAATAATACCTAGTGAAATTATTAATAAAGAACCATCTGCAGAATTAGCACTAAATCAGAAAGATACAGATAATTTACCTCCATATCCTATTTTAGATACAATGCTTAAACATATTATTGAAGGAGAAAGTTTAGAAGAAAATGAGAAAAAAGAATGTTTAAATATTATAGAATTAAATCAAGATTATTATAATAAAGTTTTAAATATGGTTCATAAAGCAGAATTTAAGAGAAGGCAGGCTGCTATTGGAATAAAGATGCACAATAAAGCTTTCGGTTATGGTAGAAGAATACCTATAGTTCAAAAATGGAAAGGAAAATAAAATGAAAAGCAGATTTGTTTTATCATTATTTATATTTTTATGTTTTTTGTTTTCTTGTTCAATTGAAAATAGTCAATATGAAAAAGAAAAATATATAAGAAGTAAAAATGATTTATTCTTTGGTGGTAATCATAAATTAATGTCATTGAATACTTATATAAGTAAAGAAGTTGAAGGAAAAATTAGTGATAGCTATTTTGTTGTTGTTGGTGGTATAAGTGGTAATATATCAGAAAATATTGATAAAAAGGCATCTTTTATATGGTTGAATAATAAAAATGAATATATTTTTAGTGATTTACCTCTTTCTAAAGTACGTTTTCAGATAAATGATTCTATAGAATATCCTTATTGTAAATTTAAATGGACAAATAATTGTATTAGTTGTATGAATGAATCTCAAGATAATATATTATATGTTGTATTAGTATTAAAAAATGAAAACATATTCGGTCAATCTATAAAATTAGATTTAAATTAATATGAAATTAGAATTACATTTAATACCAGAAACTAGTTTTTATCTTAATTTAAGAAATTTTATGGGTTCTAAATGGAATTATTTTTCTAAAAATATTAGAACAGCAAACAATTTTACTTGCCAATATTGTAATATAAGAAAAGAATCAAAAAATATTCATTTGCATGAAGTTTGGAAATTTTTGAAGAACAAAAAATTCAAAAATTGATTAAATTTGAATGTATATGCAATGTTTGTCATTCAGTTCATCATTGGGGAATATTATCATTACAAGGTAAAAACATGGATTTTTTAACTCAACATGCTTGTAAAATTAATGATTGCTCTATTGAAGAATGGCAAGAATACGTAGTTAATTGTTTTAAAGAATGGAGAGAAAGATCATTGATTAATTGGAAAATAGATACAAGTTATATAAATAATTTTAGATTAGATTTAATATGAATAATATAGAAAAAAGATTATCTTATATTAATGGTGAATTTAATTTAAGAAATTATACTTCAATTAATATAGCTAATATTAATTTAAAACAAAAATATGTTTTAATTTTTAGTGATAGATGCAAATTAAATTATCATAGAGAAATTATATTATATAGAATTAAATCTATCAAAGATTTTGGTGATATAAAAGCTAATACGTTAGGTGGTTTTGTCCAATCTTATAATAATTTATCTCATAAAGGTGATTGTTGGATTTATAATAATGCTAAAGTATATGATAATGCTCTTGTTAGTGGTAATGCTAAAGTATTAAATTTATCACAATTATATGATAATGCAATAGTTAAAAATAATGCAATTATATCAGGAAAATCACAGGTGTGTGGTAATTCTGAAATATTAGATAATGTTTCTATATGTGATGAATCAAAAGTTTATGGTGATTCTAAATTGTGTGGTAGTATTAAATTAATAAACAATTTTATTGCTAATAATTTAATTTGTGATGGTAATACAGTTTTTGGTAGAATTTGTTCTATTTGTGGTTTAGATAATTGTTCTCATTTACAATTAGAGAATGAGTTTGGTAATTATAGCAGGAGATAAATAAATGGCTATCTTAATATTAAAAAATAGAGAAGTAAAAGAATATAAATTACCTTCACAAGAAAAAGAAGAATCTTTATATAAATTATGGAATGAAATTTATAATAAAAAAATTAAAATAAATAGAAAAGATGGAAAAGTTGAGTATATTAGATTAGTAGATATTGAAGATTGTTTGATAGGTGATAGAGAAATAAAATATAAAAATGGCAATATATTCAATATTATTTTTGAACAATTTAATTTTTTATTTAAAAATATTTTTAAGAAAGGATAAAAATTATGTTAAAGAAAAATATGTATAAAAAAGTAGTTAATTATTGGAATGAGACAATTGGAATGAGACAACAATTTTTAGATAAATCTGAAGATGAAAGTAAAAATTTTAAGTGGAATCATTTAATTTGGCAAGAAATAGATATGTGGATTAAAACAGGTAAACAAGTTGCATATAATGATTTTAAATATATTGTTGAACGAAGAGGCTTTGATTATAATATGGCTAAATATCTTTTAATTCTTTTAAATAGTGCAGGTCTTGATAAAAAATTAAAAGATGTTGAAATATTGGATAGAGCAAAAATTTATAAAAAAGAAGAAATAGAAGATCTAAGTGATTTAGATATTGTTATTAGAGATATTAAAAAATTGTTAATAAATAAGATTAAGTTTTTGAAAAAAATAGAAAAAAAAGGAAGAAGAAGTTGTTTGTTCTAATTGAATTTAGTATATTAGTAATATATACTAAGGAGTTAAAATGAAAATAAATTCAATTTCAATTGTACCACAAGATGTTGGTTGTAATTATAAGTGTAAGTATTGTATAGCACATATGACTAAAAATATTCGTGATACAGTACGTAAACCTGGGATATCATTACCAAAATTGGAACGTTGTTTAAAATATTCTAAAGATTTAGGTGCAGGTACAGCTATTGTAACATCAAGTGGTGAACCTTTGTTAGGAAGTTGGACTAACATTGAAAATATTCTATGGCTTACTAAAAAGTATTTTGGTCAAATTGATTTTCATACTAATGCATCTTTAATATTAGAAGAGCCTGAATTTGGAAGAAATTTTTCACAAATGATTGCACCATATATAACAAATATGACTATTACTGTAGCTGACTATAATGGAGACAGGAATAAGAATCTTGTAGGTCAACATATTGAATATAAAAAGTTATTTAATCTTCTTAATAATTTAGGTATTGTAATACGTTTATCCTGTGTGGTTTGCATAGATGGTATTTCATCATATGATAAAATGATTGAGTATTTAAATATTTATAAAGAAATTGGAGTTTCACAAGTAGTTTTTCGTGAACTATGGATACCTATTAATTGTGATCCAATTGTTTCAGAATGGTGTACTAATAATTATATACCACAAATAGAAATAAACAAGTGGTTAAAACGGCTAAATGAAGAAAATGGATGTAAATCATTATCTTTTTGGGGTGATCAGCCTTATGATTATAATGGTATTGGTGTAGCAACTTCTACTTGTACTAAAAATAATAATTCTGAATCTATTAAATCAGTAGTTTATAGACCTGATAATAATTTATATCCAGATTGGGATTCAAAAGTAAAAATAATGTAAAATTTATAAAGGATATAATTATGGAAGATTTAAAAGAAATAGGTTTTTATACTCTTTCTAATGAAAGAATCAAAAATACTTCAGAGTTTTCGCAAATGAAAAGATGTGAAATGATTATTACTGAATATTGTAATTTTCGTTGTCCATATTGTAGAGGACTAAAAGATACAATTTACGGCAATAGAAATATTAAAGAACTTTCTCTTACTGAAATAAAAGAAAGAATAGATTTATGGTGTGTAAATAAACCATTAGAAAATATTCGTTTTTCTGGTGGTGAACCAACATTACATAAAGATATCATAGAAATAGTTAAATATGCTAAATATAAAGGTGTAAAAAGAATTGCAATTTCAACTAATGGCTCTAATAAAACAGAATTATATAAACATCTTATAGAAGCAGGTTGTAATGATTTTTCTATTTCTTTAGATGCTTGTTGTGCTGAAGATGGTGATAAAATGGCAGGTAATATTAAAGATTCATGGTATAAGGTAATTGATAATATTAAAATATTATCAAAATTAACATATGTTACTGTTGGTATTGTTCTTACTATAGATAATATAGATAAAACTATTGATACAATACGTTTTGCACATAAATTAGGTGTATCTGATATAAGAATTATATCAGCAGCACAATATAATAAACCTATTCCAAGATTAAATGAAATTGAGCAAGAAATATTAGATACTCATCCTATTTTAAAATATAGAGTTAAACATTTTTCAGAAGGTAGAAATGTTAGGGGTATAAATATATCTGATGCTAATAAGTGTGCTTTAGTTTTAGATGATTCTGTTATTGCTGGTGATTTCCATTTTCCTTGTATTATTTATATGAGAGAAAAAGGGGAACCTATTGGTCGTGTTTCAAAAAATATGAGAGAAGAAAGAGTTGAATGGTTTAAAAAACATGATTGTTTTAAAGATGATATATGTAGAAAGAATTGTTTAGATGTATGTATAGATTACAACAACAAATTCAGAAAATTGAGGAGTTAGCTCCATAT
>JALNZQ010000157.1 GCA_023229165.1 Methanothrix sp. | reverse complement strand
TTTACCGGATAAACGCATAAATGTCAGCCTTTCTGAATAGGTGTGAGTGCTGTGCACTCCAAATCCCTCGAAAATTTTTTGCCATACATTTTTTCGAAAATGTCGTTTGGCTATTGTGAAAACTTCCCAGAAAAAAATAAATAGCATTGATCCTAAATTAGTCTCCTCAGTTGAGACAAGGAATGCCCAATGCATTCGTTCCTGGCTGATATTAGAATGTCAAGATCATTTGAATACATTTGAAATTATTTATAAAATTGGCAGGTGGATATATGGCAAGTGAGATTCAAGCAAATTTGGGAAATCCCATCGAGGTAAGAGAGTACCAGGGAATAGGAATTCGGCTTGTATCGCTCATCATTGACAACATAATCATAGGCATCATAATAGGAGCAATCGGGAGCATGATTGGCTTTGGCATGATGACGCATAAAATGACCCCCTGGTGGATCGGCTTACTTTATTTCGTGATTTACATTGGCTATTTCACTCTCCTTGAGGGATCAAAGGGACAGACCATCGGCAAGATGGTAACCAAGATCAAGGTAATCGGGGAAGATGGAACGCCGATCGACATGAACCAGGCTCTGATAAGGAATCTCCTCAGGATCATCGACGGATTATTCGCCTATCTGATCGGAGCTATCCTGATCTGGCGTTCCGACAAGAAGCAGAGACTTGGTGACAACGTGGCCAAGACAATTGTCGTAAAGGCCTGAAACTAATGAGATGGCCATGCAGGGCGTTACCTGGTGGCGACCATTATGCTCGCCAGCGCGAGGGCACCGTTTGCCGGGCAAGGCAGATCGAGCCCATGCGGGCGGTCATCTGCCCAGGGTCATGGAGCTGGAGGGCAGTGGACAGCTACGTTCTTGCCTGGGTGAGTGAAATGGGGCATATGGGAAGCTTTGAACAATTCCTCACGAAACCAGACTTCTTGGATACCCAAATGCGGCGGCAAGAATGCACTGAGTTTCTTTCCATTACCAGATAACCGGCCTCTCCTCCTCCGGCCTGTACAGCTTGTCGCCAGGCTTGATCTCTGAGAAGGCCAGGTAGAACTATGGCATATTGAAGACGACACCATTAATTCTGAACTTGCATACCCAGGAAGAATCATTGCTCTGCTTTCTCTCCCAAAGTCAGGTTGCCGTCCACATAAAATAGAAAATTCAGAGCGGTATCTGCAACCCAGCTCTGAGTGCTCGCTTTTTAAGCGGTGATCTTGCTCTTGGCAATGTATTTGATGAGGTCCGGGCCGAGTCTGGCCCTCTTCTGAACCTGGCTGGCCAGATCCTCCATGGCGGCGCCGCTGGCGACTAGGGAGCTGATCTCCACCAGAGTGGAGTCGTCTACTGTGAAGTACTCGTCCAGATCCTTTCTGTGGCCCCAGACATCTCCTTGCAATAGCTCGATGCCCTGCATGTCCAGAAATACCTGGATGGCATTGGACATGGTCTTGTGGTAGGATGGGGGTACCTGAATCATTCGTAGCCTTGGGCATCTTTGCATCAAGCTGAGGAAGTCTACATTGCTGGCGCGAAAAGCCAGATGAACCATCTTCTCATTGGGATTGAGATTTGGAATCTCATTTTTTGAACTAACTACTCTAAGTCTCATGTATTCTCCTATTTGCTAAAGAATATTCCCTAGTATTAATAGACACTTTAGGTAGATACATGTGTACAGAAAAACATCTACTGGCTATACACATGTTTACAAAAAAAAAACTTGGCCGTTTGATGGGCTAAATTTGACAAAAATGAGATGATATTAGAATATTATATTACATATATCTTATGCAAATCGCGAGAGGTACAACTGAGTGGAGCCTTCCGTTTTGCCCTCAATTTTTTAAAGGCAGGCTAAAGGTTGCTTTATTAATAGCTGTTGCTATTTCAGGTGAACTATTGGCAATAATCGGATCCATATCGCTATCAAAAATGGGTAAGTATTTCCGGGTTGCTCCCTCTCGGAGAGGAATGTTTTGCCGCCAACTTGCAGCAGATTGAGAGACCCGTCGGCTGGATAATCAAATCCGAGGTCTAAAGCTGATTCTTCAAGGAGAGCAGATAAAGCTGCATATTTTCATCCCAGGCTCTTTCTGCAGCAAGGCCACAGATCTCGAATAAAACCGCTTCCACAATCAGGTAGACTTCAGCTTTGTCTCGAATGCAGCCCAAGATGGACTGCCGGCCTCGTCCCAGTCCTGAATGTATATGCAGCTTCGGCCCCTCAATAGATGGGTAAATTGTAGCCATGCCGAAGACCTCCCAGGCACTCTCATAGGCTTCAAAATTGGGCGTGGGAGGAACTACCGGCAGCTTTGGACCGGTCACTGCCCGGCCATCACGCAGCGCCCCCATGAAAAGGGCCGTGCAAGACTCGATCATCTTCTCCTGCAGGAACTTTTGCAGCGATTCTATCAGGTCTTCGCCATGGTCCATCCTCAGGACGAAGACCCTGCCTATACTGCCCTCAGAATATTGCATGGGAGGAAGTTTTGCTTATCCATTTAAATCGTTATTGCAAGCCACCTGGCGAGCATTTTCGCCAGATCTCTTTGCAAAACCGGCTTGGCAATGAAATCGTTCATTCCTGCCTGAATACACTTCTCCCGATCACCTTGCATGACGAGAGCAGTCATGGCAATGATGGGAATGCATGGATTGAGAGCCTTCGATTCTTGCTGGCGGATTTTGCTTGTGGCCTCGTAACCATCCATCTCAGGCATTTGGCAGTCCATCAGCACCAGGTCGTAAGGTGTGGTTTGGAGCGCATTGACGGCCTCCTGGCCATTGGCCACAACATCCGATTGGAGACCCATCTTTCGGAGCAAGGCCTGTGCCACTTTCTGGTTTACTGGATTATCTTCTGCCACCAGGATGCGCATTTTGCGTTTGAACGATTGGGAAATATCAGGCTTTGTCTCGATGCGGTCTATAGCTCCCTCACCCCCAATTTCGATAGGCCTCTCACCTGCAGATCCAGGCCTTGCGGACTGTCTCTCGAACACAGCTGTAAACCAAAAGGTAGAGCCCTTGCCCTCCTCACTTTGCACGCCGATCATGCCTCCCATCAGCTCGGCGAGCTGCCGGGAGATGGCCAGTCCCAGACCGGTTCCGCCGTATTTGCGTGTTGTCGAGCCGTCCACCTGAGTGAACAATGAGAAGAGAATATCTTGCCGGCTTGCCGGGATGCCGATGCCTGTATCGCTGACCGAGAAGCGAATTGTGACTTTTTGTTCGTCTTCGCACTCCAGGCTGGCGGCAATCACTATTTTGCCCTTATCGGTAAACTTCACTGCATTGCTTCCCAGGTTGACTAGAATCTGACGCAGCCTTCCTGGATCACCTCTAAGACGCGACGGCACGGAGGGCTCCATCGTGCAGACCAGCTCCAGCCCTCTCTCATGAGCCCCGATGGCCAGGAGATCCATAGTATTGTCAAGCGTAGAGCGCAGATCGAAATCCAGCGTTTCCAGCTCCAGTTTGTGGGCTTCGATCTTGGAGAAGTCCAGAATGTCGTTGATGAGAGACAACAGGATTTCGCTGCTGGTATGAGCGATTTGTGCGTATTCGCGCTGCTCGGCATTCAAATTCATATCCAGCAGCAATCCGATCATGCCGATGACGCCGTTCAAGGGCGTGCGGATTTCGTGGCTCATGTTGGCCAGGAATTCGCTCTTAGCAGCACTGGCCTTTCTGGCCAGATCGGCCATCTCGTTGGCTTTAGCGGTCTGCTCATTGAGATACTTGTTAAGTCTGGTCGCTTCGGTCAGAGTCTCAAGCAACTCCTCATCCGCACGAGCTGTCTGAATGACCTGGGTGACCGTATTACTCAGGATGTTAAGCTGGGCATCTTCCTCGCCGGTGATAGGTTGTTTGCTGAACAGTGCCAGGACACCCAGGGAATCTCCACCTGGTGGTCGTAGCTGGTAGCCGGCAAACGAGACAAGGTCGTTCTCCTTTGCCCATTCGTGATTGTGAATAAAGGGGTCGCCTTGTACATCGTTGGTGAGGAATCTGTGTTGCTGCTCCGAAGCGATGCGCCCTATCTTGTAGCAACCAAAAGGCACGCGTCTGTGAACCTCTCCGTCCGTATGGGCATACCGTCCCGAACTGGCGAGGAGTCGAAGACATCGATCTTTATAAAGGCAGACATGCGGTCCAGCAGTCACCGCTGCATGTATGCATCCGACATCGCAGAGGTCTCCTGGACAGGTGACCCAAATGCGACAAAAGTCGGCCCCGAAGATATCCACCACGCTGTCGGTGATCTTCTTGAGTTTCTGCTCCAATTTGCCGGGGCTTAGCAGAGTCTGTTGAAGCAGGTTCAACTGCTCCAGGCGTACCAAAGAACGTGCACGGCTTAAATCGGCCTGCTTGCGTTCGGTGATGTCCCGGATGGTTCCTTGATAGCCAATAATCCTTCCAGTGCTATCTTTTCTGGCAACAGACGTTATGAGAGTGTCAATGATCGTGCCATCCTTTTTCCGCAGGGTGGCCGGATACTCCCGTGTATACCCTTTTTCGTTGATGACCTGAAGATGTCGTGCCCTCTCGTCAGAATTCGCATACAAGTCTTTAATTTTGGTTTTCAGTAGATCTTCCCTGCTTTCATAGCCAAAAATTTGAACTGCGGCATCATTCAGGTCAATCCAGCGACCGTCAACTGATGAGATAAAGACACAATCTCTTGATGTACGAAAGAAGGCCTGGTACCGCTTTTCAGCCTCGCG
The DNA here is from genome assembly GCA_023229165.1 of Methanothrix sp. Lineage (GTDB taxonomy): Archaea > Halobacteriota > Methanosarcinia > Methanotrichales > Methanotrichaceae > Methanothrix. Next base: position 1,779 of record JALNZQ010000157.1, on the reverse strand, counting down.
CACCTCCTCCTCGGCGCGCTTGCGCTCGGTGATATCCATATACGTTCCGAGCACGCCGATGATCTCCCCCTCAGAACTGCGCAGAGGTATCTTGCTCGTAAGAAGGACGATGGTGTTCCCTTCGGGGGTCGTCTGAGGTTCTTCGATAAGTAACTTGGAGCGGCCGCTCTCGATGACCTGGCGGTCATCGCCGCGATATAATTCCGCCTGGTCACGCCACCCCATCTGGTAATCATCTTTGCCGACTATGTCTTTTGAATCGGCATAGCCCGCATCGTGTGCGAATATCGCATTACAGCCCAAGTAAACGAGATCTCTATCCTTCCAGAATACCCGCACGGGTATCGCGTTGATAATCCCTTCGATGATTAGATGCGATGCACGCAGCGCCTCCTCCGCCCGCTTGCGCTCGGTGATATCGCTTGTAGTGCCAAAGGCAGTGACTCGTCCGTCCGGCTGGGAATAAGCCGAAAACTTGGAAAGAACCCAACGCGTGGTACCGTCAGCCTTTTGCATGCGGTATTCTGCGGTTTTATCCTTTCCAAGCGTTCGTATCATTTCGAAAAAAGTCCCCTTCAAGGCTGGCAAGTCATCGGGATGGACATAGGAAAAGTATTTTTCGAAGCTGTCTCCGATGGTGCCATCCGGCAAACCCAGCATCCTGTCCGCAACCGGCGATATATAGGAGCCGACGTGTTTTCTTTTGGCATTGACATCATAGCGCCAGACGATATCGGATATCATCGAGACGACTTGCTCGTACGAGACCTTGCGATCTTCCGCAGCTAGCTTGGCTTCTCGCAAAGCTTCCTCAGCCTGCTTGCGGTCAATGATGTCATTGCCCATGATTACTAATGAAGAGTTCTGATTGATACATCTATTGGAAGATTTTTTCTTCCAAATATCCAATCGTTCAACTGAAGACCCTTTCAACTTGCTGCTTGTCACTCAATCGCTATTGATGGCCTCCTGACCATTGGCCACAACATCCGATTGGAGATCCATCTTTCGGAGCAAGGCCTGTGCTACTTTCTGATTTACGGGGTTATCTTCCGCCACCAGGATGCGTATTTTGCCTTTCCAGATCGTTGTCTCCATACGCCTCAACAATAACCAGGTGCTCGCATGAAAGGGCTCGATCAAAGTTGCGCTTTGCATTATTACGGTCAGCGGGATCTGTAATGTAATGCGAAAACGACAATATTATTGGGGCTTGCCATGATTGTTGAATCAGCGTCTTGGATCTCTTCAACTCCTCAAGATTTGACTTAATCTCTTCCTCAGCCTTCTTGCGCTGCGTGACATCATTTATGACGCCGAACACCGTTCTTTTTGCCGGATTGTATTCAGCCAGTGAATGGATATCAAGGATCTGCCCATCTGATGGTCTGCGAATTTTAAATTCCACATCATTGTCGAGGCGAGGGCGATATTCAGGCAAGGGAATTCTTTGCACACGCGCATCATTTTCTCGTCTAAAGAGAGTTCCCAGTGACCAAAACGGGCTATTTCCTCTGCTCGCGTGAGACGCTTCTCGCTCCCCCGCAGCGCCGCCTCCGCCCATTTTTGGTCGGAAATATCACGCACGTTGGCCTGTATCAAGAATATTTCGATGGCCGCCGGGTTGCCGGAGGTAATTCTCCACAAGGGCGGGGAGAGGGTCATTAATGCGTCCTGAGAGCTTTCGAAAAGAGTACGGAACCTCTCCTCGCTTTCCAGTAGCGCCTGCTCCGCATGCTTGCACTTCGTGATATCACGGATAGACTGGATTGCTCCCAC
>JALNZQ010000156.1 GCA_023229165.1 Methanothrix sp. | reverse complement strand
TTCCTCTGTGACCCTCAGGCCCATGACGCGGTCAACGATCTTGGCTAAGATCAGCGTCATCACGAAGGCATAGGCCACAGATGCACCGGCAGCCATTATCTGCACCGCGAATTGATGAAAGTTGCCGTAGATCAGGCCGGTATAGCTGTTAACCGAGGCGGTGGCGAATATGCCCGTGGCAATAGCGCCCCACAGGCCGCCCATGCCGTGCACAGCCCAGGCATCACAGCTCTCATCCAGGCCGCGACCGACGCGAAAGAGCAAGGCCGTGTAGCAGATAATACCAGAGACCGCCCCAATGATCAGGGCGCCCGTCACATCAACATAGCTTGCGGCAGGCGTTATGGCCACCAGGCCGGCAATGCCGCCGCTCACCATTCCCAGGGCACTGGGCTTTCCTTTCAGCCAGCTGGCGGCAAGCCAGGTGAGCGCTCCCGCAGCTGCTGAGGTGTTGGTGACCACCAGTGCAGAGGCAGCAAGGCCGTTTGCGGCCAGGGCGGAGCCCGCGTTGAAGCCGAACCAGCCGAACCAGAGCAGGCCCGCTCCGATCATAGCCATGGGAATGTTATGCGGCTCCATGACGTAGGATCCGTAGCCCATTCTCTTGCCGATGACCAGGGCTATGGCCAGTGCGGAGAAGCCGGAGCTGATGTGCACCACCGTTCCGCCGGCAAAGTCGAGGGCGCCCATCTGAGCCATCCAGCCGCCCGCCCAGACCCAGTGGGCCAGCGGATCATAGACCAGAGTGGTCCAAAGGAGAGCCAGCACGATGAAGGAGCTGAGCTTGACTCTTTCCGCAACGGCTGAAGTGAGAATGGCCAGAGTAACGGCAGCGAAGACCAGCTGGAAGGCCACATAGATGAGATGCGGAATGTTGGCGGCCAGGGGCGCTTCGCCCAGTCCCACGCCGCTTAAAGCAAAGTAGTCCAGGCCGCCGATGATTCCCGATACATCCGAGCCGAAGGACAGGCTGTAGCCGAACAGCACCCACTGTACGCTGGCCAAAGCAAAGGCCAGGAAGGACAGACCTATCATCGAGACGACGGTCTTGCTGCGCACCAAGCCGCCATAGAACAAACCGACGCCCGGCGTCATGAGCATGACCATGGCTGTTGAAACCAAGACCCACGCTGTATCTCCACTGTTGATTGCCAACTACATCACCCTCAATCAATTGTAAATTCAAACTTATTTAATTTTTGTATCAACTTCAATACCCGTGCAACGAAATCCATTCGCACATCGCTAGAAGAGCCCTTCTTGGGGAATTTAAAAGGGTATTTAATAGAAACTATGAATTGCGCTGATCTATTCATATCCTTTCATAACCGCATAATCCCTGCGATTTCCAGTCTGGTGACTCCAAATTTAAATATATTTTTGAGAACGTTTCGTAGTATCGCATAAAATAGTGATACACATATGAACGTAGAACCTCAGATACATCGCAAAATGTTTATGATATTAATAAAGTAATCTTTTAATGCTGGCTACAATAATAGAAGAGAAAAAAGGAGTTGCGATTTTGTTATGACAGGAAAAGGTCGGCGCTGTGAACTCACCACGCCCTAAAGGACGTGGCCTTTATCGCCTTTGCGAAGAAATTGCGCCACCAATCCCAGAATGTTGATCACTGCAAAAAAATCCCGAACCAAAGTCAAGCCACATTTCGAGCTGCTATGGATCTTGCAGGATGATGTTTCTTGTGATTGTTTTAGGTTTGAGCCAGTAGCCATCGCAATGTCGCATTTCAGGTTGAGATACCTATCCTGCGGTACGGTTTATTGGCAGGCCAGATTCGCGACAGTGCCTGTGACTGTGCTATGTACCGGAGATGTTTGTTGACGGAGGCGGCAGACGCTACGTCATCCGCAGCCGGCGCGCGATCAGACCACGTTGATGCCGAACCATCATGTAAAACGCAAAAAATCCGTCCGCTCAACCGGACCGAATTGTGCCCCACTCCCAGGTTCCTCTCAAACCTCAATGGCGAATACTGCCCAGTCGAGCTGCTTGATGGCCCCCCACAGATCAAAGGACATTTTCATCAAGCCGTATTTGCGATAGAGCAGTTGACTTATCTTGATCTCGATATCGCCATTAGCTCGAACGGCAGTGCCGTCGATGGTCACACCTTGGGGCTTTCCCACTGCATCCGAGGGCGTAACCCGGACATGAGAGTTATTACGCATGCGTTTGACCTTGCCGCTACTGGCATAGGACCGAACGAAGAGCTTGCCATCATCTACCACAAACCATACAGGCGTCGGGACAACCAGTCCGTTCCTCTTTACGGTTTCAAGTCTTATGTACTCTTTATTCTGAAACTGCTCCAGCTTGCAGTCGTCTCTCATGTCGTTCCTCTCTCCCTGCCTTCAAGCAGGGCGTTGGCCATTCCTTCTACCAAATTCATCGAGCCCTCGTATCCCAGGAGCAACTGGTGGGAGGCTCCGTAGCGATCATGGTTAGGCAGTCCCACCCGCAAGAGCGGTATATTCTCTTTTCTGGCAATCCCTCTTCCCATGAAGGGGCCTACCAAGAGCTCGATATCCCGGCTCGACGCTTCAGTTGCGATCTGTGAGAAATCTGTCTCCATCATAACTTTGGATCCGGGTGCAAGCTCTGCGGCATTCTCAGCAAACGCCGGATTTGCGGCTCCCGTGGCCACGATCTGCGGCTTCATGCCCAGCTCCGTCATGATGCGGGTAATGCCCAAAACCATCTCGGTGTCTCCGTAGACCGCCGTCTTAACATCCGCCAAAATCTTATGAGCATCGACCATGGTATCCAGCAATCGGCCTCTTTCCCGTTCATAGCACTCGGGCATGGAAAGTCCGGTCAGCTCTTCCAGATTCGCGGCCAGACGATCGGTGAATTCTAAACCTATGGGCAGAGGCAGAGCAACATGGGGGACCTTGAATTCGTTTTCTAAATAGTTCCCTGCCCCCGGCTCTTGCACCCATCCGCCTATGGTCAGTGTCGCTTTTGAGTTGGCCGTATCCCGGATGTCTTCAAGAGGCGTTCCACCCTTGGGGATGAGTGGCAGATCTTGGCTGAGGATAGCATCAAAGGTCTCGGATATGTCCGGCATCAGGATATACCCCAGGCCCCAGTCATCGAAGAGCCGCCGAAGAAAGCGAACATCTGCCGGCGAGATTATGGATCCCACCAGCATGTTGATCCGTCCGTTGGGCTTCGATTTCTTGGCGATGGTCTGGATCAGAGCCTTCAGAGCAACCCGATATCCAACTTCATGAGATGCAGCGTAGCTGGGCGTCGATACGGATATGATAATTACATCCTTTGCCAGGAGTTCCTGTGCCTGAAACTCGCGAACTATTTGGGGCACATCATCACCGATGGTCTCAGCCAGACAGGTGGTGGCAATGCCGATCACCTTCGGGTTGTAGCCTTTTATAACATTCTTCAGACCCTGCATAAGATTGGCGGATCCACCGTAGACTGCACCCTTCTCGCTCAGAGCAGTGGACGCAATGTCTACCGGCTCGCGAAAGTGATGGGCCAGGTAGAGGCGCATGTAGGTGCTGCATCCTTGCGAGCCGTGGAAAAGGGGCATACAGCCCTCGATTCCCCGGAAGACCAGCACGCTGCCCATGGGCATGCACATGGAGCAGGGGTTAACTGTGGCAAGGCTCTTGGATATCATTGCTCACTCCAGTCATGATTTCCATATTCATTCTTCTGTCAACCAGGTTCGCCCTCCTCACAGGAAGCTGCCAGACCGGACTGTTGATGGTAATAGAGACCTCTCTGGCAAAATTCATCATTCCAGTATAGCCCTCGAAGCTGGTGGTTCGATCGTGATTGAAGTCGCAGAAAGCAATTCCCATCTTGTAGGCCAGGAAACGTTCTTTGACTCCGGCAACCAGCAGGTCCGCTTTTTGCTTTATGAGCAGCTCCTTCAGCTCCAGGGGGTTGGCATCGTCAATGATCACTGTGCCTTCCTTTACGATATAGGCGATATTCTGATAGTCGTCTCGGCCTCCGGTCTGGGTGCCGATGATCACGACCTCCATTCCCAGCTCCTGAAAAGCTTTCACCAGCGAAACAGCCTTGGCGGCTCCGCCCATGTAAATGGCAGCCTTCTTTCCGGCAACGCGAGAACGATAGGCCTCGATCTCCGGCCTCACCCGTTCCGTCTCACGGCAAATTATCTCCTCAGCCTTTTCTTTCATCGCCGCCATGCCGAAGAATTCGGCAGCAGTACGAAGAGCAGCGGACATGTCCTGCAGTCCAAAGAAGCTTATCCGCCGGTAGGGGATGCCGTATTTCTCTTCCATCTTCTTGGCCAGATAGGTCATGGAGCCGCTGCACTGCACTAAGTTGAGCTGTGCGGTATGAGCCCTCTCGATCTCTTCTACCCTGGCGTCGCCGGTGAAAGTGGCCACCACTTCCAGGCCCATCTCTTCGAAGAAGGGCTTGACGAAGGACAGGTCGCAAGCCACGTTGTATTCGCCGAGCAGGTTGATGGACGGCCCTTTTGGTCTGTAGTCCCGGACGCCGATAAGCTCCGCCAGCGCATTGCATGCCGCCTTGTAGCCCTCGTTCTTGCTTCCCCGAAATCCTTCCGATTTCACAGGTAAAACAGGAATGCCGAGTTCCTCGCCCGCCTTCTTGCAGATAGAGGTCAGATCGTCTCCAATAATTCCTACGATGCAGGTGGAGTAGACAAAGATGGCAGGTGGCTTGAATTTATGAGCCAGCTCCCGAATGGCTGCAGCCAGCTTTTTCTCTCCGCCGAAGATCACATCCAACTCCTTCATATCCGTAGAGAAGCTGTTTCTGTAGAGATCGGGGCCAGTGGAGGTGCTGCCCCGAATGTCCCAGGTATAGCTGGCGCAGCCTATGGGACCGTGCACAAGATGCAGAGCATCGGTGATGGGGTTTAACACCACCCTCGCTCCGGAGTAGACACAGGCCCTCTGGCTGACCGCTCCGGCCAGGCTATCGCTGCTACAGGCAAGAGGCAAACTCTGTTCGCCCTTCTGGGCAATGTGCCCCTCCCTTCCCTCAAAGATGTTAACAATGCTCATGCCAGTCCCCTAAAGGATCATCTCGAAGTGCGTGTCATCCGAGTCTCTGTCCCGCCTCTCCAGGAAGGTGTTGCCGATCATCTCCACCAGTCGGGCCGTTCCGGCATATCCGATGATTGGGAAATAATGCAGGTTGGCCCGATCGGTGATGGGGAAGCCCACCCGCACCAGCGGGATGTCCTCGGACCGGGCAATCAGTTTCCCATAGGTGTTTCCGATCAGCATATCCACCGGATGGTTCTTGATCTTTTGATGGAGTAGGAAGGTGTCTCCTATCATCGCCTCACAATCAGAAGCAAGATTATGCACCTCTTCTGCGAACTTTTTGTCAGGCGTTCCGGTGAGAGCAAAGACCGGATTCATGCCCATCTCCACTGCCAGGCTGACCAGGCCGATAACTGTATCCGGGTCTCCGAATATGGCCAGGTCCTTGCCGTGGAAGTGAGGATGAGCGTCAGTCATCATGTCCACCAGCCGGCCCCGTTCGTACTCGATATCTTGCGGAATTGGCACACCCATGAGGCTGGACACAGACATGACAAAGGCATCACTGTTTCTGATGCCGATGGGCATGGGGCCTATGACCGCAGGTATGCCGAGCTTGCCCTTCAGGACCACTGCGCCCGAGGCTCCGGCGGTTCTTCCCAGAGCGATGGTGGCACGGGAGTTGCCGGCGTCAACCAGATCGGGGATAGTCGTTCCACCCGGCGGGTACAGGCCGCCTGACTGCGGAGTGAGAGGCGCGTCGAAGACATCGGTGGTATCAGGGAATACGATCGAGGAGACTCCCATGATGGAAAGCAGCCTCTTGACCTCCCGGATGTCTCCCGGGTCCACGAAACCGGGAATGATGTTCAGTTTGCCGTTGGGCTTGCTCTTCCTGGGAAAGGTCTGGGCGATGGCCTTGACAGCATTGTCATAGCCGGTGACATGTGAGCCGACGTAGCTGGGGGTATTGGCTATGACCACTTTGGTCTTGGGATCGAAGAACTCCTCTTCCTTGATCTCTTCCATGAAGCTGTGCACATCGTCGCCAATGGTCTCTGAGGAGCAGGTGGTGTTGATGGCCAGCACATCGGGATGATAGATGTTGACCACGTTGTCCACTGCTTCCTTGAGGTTGTTTCTGCCGCCGAAGACCACCGAGTCCTCGGTGAAAGAGGATGTTGCAGCCAGAGTGGGCTCCCGGTAGTGGCGGGCCAGCACCATGCGCAGATAAGACGAGCAACCCTGCGAGCCATGGGTAATAGGCATGCAATTATGGATGCCTTTGTAGGCCAGAATGGCCCCGATAGGCTGGCAGATCTTGGCCGGGTTTATGACCAATGTCTCGCGCTCGGCCATCTGTTTGGGTGTGTAATCAAGCATTGTTCTGCCTCCAGGGCGGGTTTATGAATTTCCAGGTTGGGCTGTTCACAGACATGTCGATGTCCTTGGCGAACTGCACAAAGCCTTCAAAGCCGGTGTA
>JALNZQ010000155.1 GCA_023229165.1 Methanothrix sp. | reverse complement strand
CTATGGTCAGTAGTGCATGTATGGCTGCCAGTGCACGGGCTATCTTTCTAAATGCGAATCCGAGACCTTTCCGATTAGTACTCCCAAATCTCCCCATTTCCTTTGCTAGCACGGCAATAGAGTCCAAGCATATCCTCCGGATTCAACTTTTGGGAAGAATCACTCATCTTCTGTAAAGATGAATTTAGTCACTCCTGATTTCCCTGATCTTGCTATCGCTATCTTTTCTATCCTGTTGGCAAGAGCCGCCATGAGAAAATTGATCTGAAGTCGGGTCAGATCAATTGGCGAATCTCCCAGTTTGTATCCGTAATCGAGGCAGAGGGCAGCCAGCTCTTGCCCCTCCAAAGACTCTACAAATCTCTCTAGTTCAGCTTTTTTTTTTTGCGTTAGCTGCTGAGGTTACGCCGCTTATCTCCAGAACTTTGGTGCCTATAAGCTCCGGAACCCCGAACTTCATCTCAGCTACTTCATCCAAGGTCAGCTTGGGATCTTTTAGGCCCAGGGACGCCGCAAGTCTTAGGGCCCGAAAGTTCTTCGTAACATCGACCTTCCCAGTATCTGGCGTCCCGTCATTCTTCAGAGGTACGCTGCCAAGAACCGCAAGAACCTCGCTCAATTCTCCATCCGTGAGGGGGGAAATGACCACATCAGCGTCGTAGCTGTTGATGTGAAGGGTCTCGCTGTATTTCTTGCCAATGAGAATGTCTTCCTTTGTGAGCTTCTTCATAGCAACGGGATCTCCCTAAGACTCCTGCAAATCCGTAGCTGTAAATGTATATGTGGCTATGCCGACTCCATTGACGTCCATGGTGAAATCTCTATCATCCAGATAGCATTCCTGGAACGTCGCTGTCTTCTGTTGTTCGCCCTTTTTGAGCTGAGCCTGGAGAGTAAACTTGGCTTGTGCCATGTTCGCATTGGAGAGCTTCTCGTCCAGCGCAGGGCAGCACGACTTAACGCTCAGTTTGCCATTTACGACCTTGACTCCGTACTCCACGCCCTGCCTCAGCGGCTGTCCGACAGCAATTATATCCGCTCTACTTCTGCTGACCTTATATTCAATAGATTGAAGGCCTTCTATTACCGTTTGATCGACCATTACTTTGCTCTCTGTTGCAGACCAAACTGTTATTGCCATTCAAATCATCTCCCTTACGCTTCCACCTTGATGGTGGCATAGATATAATCCATAGCTCTGACTGGTCTTACTGCCATATCTACTCTGACTATGCCCTGAGCAAAGTCCATTTCAGAGCTGTAGACATCCAGAAGGTAGGCAGGCTCTTTTCCATCCGTGCTGGGCACTATGGAGCCCTCTCTCTCCATTCTCATCAGGAACTCTGTGATCTTGCCCTTTAGCGCTATCCTACCGCTGGAACTGTTCAGGGTGCCAATAAATAAATCCGCGATATTCTTGACGCCGCGAACAGAGTGATCTGCAATTCTTGTAACGCTAATCTGCTCTTTGCTCGTTGAGATGCCCTTGACTACTATGATACCTCTTCCCCTTTGGGCTTCGAGCGGTATCACACCGCTTTTCAGAAGCTCCATCTGTTCTGAGGGGGTATAATTTGTTTCGAGTTTTGAGATCCCGCTAAGTGGTTTAAAGGTGGGCGATTCGAAGTAGTTCAGCTTGCTAATGAGTCCTGCCACGGCCCCGAGGTTTCCGTATGGGGCTACAAGGACAAATCTATCGCTCGCCATTACGTTAGTCCTGCCACAGATATCTTTGATGCTCTCATCCTTTGCCACAGTCGCGAGGCCGATACGATTTTTGGCGTTGGCGCTCATCTTTGTGCAATGAGCTTCGATAAGAGAATGAATCTCAGGAGAGGTCATCTCACATGCGACGACTATGTCCACGTCCGCATCGGATTCAAGTTTTTCTAGAGCGGCTTCGTAATCTTCTTTGGAAATAGTGCCCATGGTACCTAGAGTTAGGTTTGTTTTTTGGATGTTTGCTGGGTTGTTTTTTGGGGCATTGGAGTGCAGGTTCTCAGCCGACAGCAGCTTTGAGCCCTTGTTTATGCGATCCACAAGATACGCTGGGTCCGAGGGCTTCATCACAAGATTCTCGAACATCTCAATGATGTCTCCGTCGTCGACCTGCAAGCTCACAAATTCAGCATCCAATCCGGTATCAACCTTGACCGCTATGGAATTTCCCTCTTCGCCATGCTTTCTCGAAATTAGCTTGACTGTATCATTATTCTCATTATCTTTTAGAACTAAGAAGGCATTTGTGCCTCCGCTACCGGAAATTGCCGTCACGACAACCTCGAAAACGCCATTCTGAAAGGCTTGTTTTATACCTTCTAAAATGGTATAATCCTGTTTTACACCTGCACTGGAGTACTGCTTGGCCGACCCAAATTTATCTGCGAACTCCCTGAAGCTGCTTACATGGGTAGGCGTCAGGATTTCTCCGCGCTCGGTAGTGCCTATCATAGCTACAACACCCGATGGATTGAGCTGCTGAGGCACGATTTCTTTTATTACCTGTATCTCTACACCTGGCAATATTCTTGTCATCTGCCACCCTCCTGATTACTATCTGTGAATGGCCCTCTACGCTGGCTAACCAATCAGACGATTAGTTAATACCATATAAAAAACTTAGCTAGTGATATCTTGGGACCCTATACCATTTCGCTATTGCTCTATAGCTAACACTAACCATGAATGCGCAAATGTACCAAGCGACGCCGGAGGCCGGATGGGACCGAATCTGAAAAAAAAGAGGGTGATATCCCACTTACAGGTTAATGCGTGGGATATTGTCTACGGACTCTGGGTTGGCCAGAGCAGAAAGGTCTCCGGTCTCCTTTCCAAGGGCCTTGGCCTTGACGACACGGCGCATGATCTTGCCGGACCGGGTCTTGGGGACATCCTTGACGAAGTAGACCTTGTCGGGGTAAGCGACTGGGCCCAGTACCTTCCTAACGTGGACGGAGATCTCCTTCGCGAGCTCGGGAGACTCGGCGACGCCATCTCTGAGAATGACGAAGGCCACGATCTTCTCGCCCTTGACTTCATCGGGCTGACCGATAACGGCTGCCTCGGCGACCTTGGGGTGAGAAACGGCGGCGGACTCGACCTCTGCGTTGGAGATTCTGTGTCCGGCTACCTTCAGCACATCATCGATTCTGCCCTGGATCCACCAGTAGCCATCCTTGTCTCGGGTGGCCTTGTCTCCAGCCAGGTATGTGCCGGGCTTGGTCTGCCAGTACATCTCCCAGTACTCCTTCTGGTACCTGACGGTATCTCTGAAGAAGGCCCTGAGCATGCTCGGCCAGGGGGTCTTCGAAACGATGTTGCCGCCGTAGCCCAATGGGACCGAGTTGGCATCCTCGTCGAAGATATCGATGTTGAATCCGGGCAATGGGAAGCATACGGAGCCGGGCTTCTCGGGTGTCATAACCAGCGGGGCGATAAGGTGGCATCCGGTCTCAGTCTGCCACCAGGTATCAATGATGGGTGCCTGGTCGGCGCCGATGTTCTTCCTGTACCACATGTAGGCTTCTGGGTTGAGGGGCTCGCCCACAGATGCCAGAATTCTGACGCTGGACAGGTCGTACTTCTTCACAAAGGCCTCGCCGGTCTTCATGAACATCCTGATGGCTGTCGGTGCGGTGTAGAATACGGAGACGCCGTACTGCTCAATGATGGACCACCAGCGGCCCAGATCGGGGAAGTCGGGAGATCCCTCGTAGAGGATGATGGAAGCGCCCAGGCAAAGCGGGCCATATACTACATAGCTGTGGCCGGTGATCCAGCCGCAGTCTGCGGTGCACCAGAAGACATCATCGTTATGAACATCCATTACCCAGGCGGTTGTCTGGGCTGGAGTTACTGCGTATCCGCCGTGAGCGTGCTCAATACCCTTGGGCTTGCCGGTTGTGCCGGATGTGTAGAGAATGAACAGCCTGTCCTCTGGGTCGAGCGGGAGAGTCTCGCACTGGGCGGACTGGCCGGCTACGAAATCATCATAGAATACATCGCGTCCCTCGGTCATGGGTACGGTGACGCCGGTTCTCTTGACGACGACTACCTTCTTGACGGAGGGGGCGTTCTTCATGGCCTCATCTACATTGGGCTTGAGGGGCAGTGGCTTGCCGCGCCTGAAGAATCCATCGGCTGTGACGACAACCTTGGCCTCGGCATCGTTGACCCTGCTGGCCAGGCCGCCGGAGGAGAATCCTGAAAATACGATGGTGTGAATGGCTCCGATCTTGGCGCATGCCAGCATGGTGATGGGCAGCTCAGGGATCATGGGCAGGTATGCGACAACTCTGTCTCCCTTCTCAACGCCAACGCTCTTCAGGGCATTGGCCATCTTGTTGACCTCTCTGTACAGCTCGTAGTAGGTGATGGTCCTGGTGTCGCCCACTGGCTCGCCTATGAAGTAGTAGGCTACCTTGTTGCGGTTCGCGGACTTGGCATGCCTGTCTACGGCGTTGTAGGCTACGTTGATCTTGCCGCCGGTGAACCACTTGAAGTAGGGTTTGCCGGAGTCGTCGAGAACCTGGGTGTAGGGCTCATACCAATCAGCGTAGGTCTTGGCCATCTCATCCCAGAAGTCAATGTAATTATCGGAGCACCACTTGCGCATCTCTGTCTCAGTTTTGAAGCCCTTTTTCTTCATCCATTGATATGCGTTGGAGTGCTCAACTATCGATTTCGGGGTGTTGAAAATCCTGGTCTCTTCCTGCAGTGAAGACGTTTTTGCTGTGTCAGCCAATTTCATACCTCCTTAAGATCAATTGTCTCCCCAATTTGTTGTGTCCGGGCCTATTTGTGAATAATCATTCTTTGTGCCTCTCTTTCGCCATTGCCCTGGACCACCATCCGACAAAGCTCTGAATGGTTTTGGGAAACATCGGCTCAAAACCTACTTGATCATTTATAAAGTTATCGCGATATAAATCTTAATGATCTTTAATTATAACGATTTTTAGCCAAAAATAACCTTCTCAGAAGATAATTGGTTATGTTGTAGGTGTCGACCTATTTATTTGTCCTTAGTGATTAATCGAATATTCTCGTCCCATCATAAAGAACCGACGTTGTTGCTTTTTGCTCGGCCAATTTTTTAACCTCCGTTAAATCCTCACGTCTTCTCAGACTTCCTACAAATCTGCCTGAATGCCTGCCCATTGCCCTGGGGGGCAGACGCCAGGCAGCATTTCTCCTTTCTATTTCAGGACCAAACACTGGAGTCTCTTGGAATAATATAGTGATCGATAATTATCTTGGTTTTTCATTTATAAATTTGTCGAGTAAACTTTATTCTATGGTTGATTATTATCATTATTGATCTGCGAAATAGCAAAATACCTGAATCATTTATGTAATTGTGGGTGCGGATAAGATAAACATGCATGACGAATAGTATATAATAAAGAATATATCACAGAGGTTATCAAGGAAAAAAGGAACAGAAAAAAGTTGAGCCCCCTCTCACTTGATGAGTGGGATGGCCTCTACTGCATCGGGGTTGGCAAGAGCCGATAGATCTCCGGTGGGATTGCCCAAGGCCTTGGCCTTGATGACGCGGCGCATGATCTTGCCGCTCCTCGTCTTGGGCACATCCTTGACGAAGTAAATCGCCTCTGGACTGGCTAACGGTCCCAGGGCCGATCTAACATGCTTAACCAGTTCCTTCTTCAGCTCATCGCTCCCCTCGATTCCTCCTCTGAGGGAAACGAAGGCCACGATGACCTCACCCTTGACCTGGTCGGGCTTGCCGATGACAGCAGCCTCGCCAACCATGGGATGAGAGACGAAAGCGGACTCGACCTCAGCGTTAGAGATTCTGTGGCCTGCTACCTTCAGCACATCATCGATTCTGCCCTGGATTGTGAAGTATCCATCCTTGTCCTTGGTGGCCTTATCGCCTGCCAGGTATGTGCCGGGCCTGATCTCCCAGTAGGTGGACCAATACTCCTTCTGGTACCTGACTGTGTCTTTGTAGAATGCCCTGAGCATGGACGGCCATGGCGTATTGCTCACTATATTGCCGCCGGAGCCAGCCGGCACGGGGTTGGCATCCTCGTCCAGGATATCAATGTTGAACCCGGGCAGCGGGAAGGTCGCAGAGCCGGGCTTCAGGGGCGTGATGGGCAGAGGAGACACCAGGAAGGTGCCGGTCTCAGTCTGCCACCAGGTATCCATGATCTGGCATTTGCCGCCGCCGAAGTGCTCTCTATACCACATCCAGGCCTCGGGGTTAATGGGCTCGCCCACCGATCCCAGCAGCCTTAAGCTGGAGATATCATAATCCTTGGCCCATTTCTCGCCAGCCTTCATGAACATCCTGATAGCTGTTGGTGCGGTGTAGAAGACGGAGACTTTGTTGTCCTGGATGATCTTGAAAAACCGACCAAAGTCCGGGAAGTCAGGAGCGCCCTCATACATCATGCTTGTTGCACCTAAAACAAGCGGCCCATAAACTATGTAGGAGTGGCCTGTGATCCATCCGATATCGGCTGTACACCACCAGACATCACTGTCCTTGATATCGAA